>JBAIXS010000074.1:0-4569 GCA_037916395.1 Candidatus Sulfobium mesophilum | reverse complement strand
ACAAGCACGGTGTCGCCGGGTTCAACGAAGGCAAGTGGAATATGACCTATGCCTTCCTTCGAACCTATAAGCGAAAGTACTTCGTCGGCAGGATCCAGCGCCACATGAAAGCGGCTTTTATACCAGTCGGCAACACTCTGTCTGAATGATAGCATGCCCTCGTAGGACGGATAGCGGTGATGTTCCGGTTTTTCTACGGCGCTCTTCATGGCGTCGACGATATGAGGCGGCGTGGGAATATCAGGGTCGCCTATGCTCATATCTATCAGGTCTACCCCTTTTGCCCTGGCCTCCTGTTTCATCTTGTCGATGGCAGCAAAAAGATACGGCGGCAGACTCTTCACGCGCGACGCCATCTGGACAGAGACTTTCGGTTTCAATATTGCCTCCTGAGTTTTCGTCTATTATATATTATTGCGTTTCATTTGTGTCCGGCCGAAGGCAGCGGGACAGTGAAAGGAGGGCACCGTCTTTTCGCTCATTCTCGGCCCGTCGAAGCTCCGGACTCCGAGGCACCGGCGCGCTCGCCTGCAGCGAGCAATACGCGCCGCTGAAGCCGCTCAAAGACAGTGCCCTCCTTTCACTCGGGAGAGTGCTTCTTGCGACGGGCACCTTCTCCGAATCCGCCCTGTGTGCCGAATCAGAAGAAGGAGAAAAGGATGAGCGAGAATGCAGTCTTCGCGCCAATGAACCATTTTTTAATGGTGAGTTTGGTTGCCGACGACTTTTGAAAATGGCGCTGTCTTTCTGTTAATATTCCGAGTGCTTTTGCAGCAGGTCATAAACGGCCTTACTCTGGGGGGCGTCTACGCGCTGATCGCTCTGGGTTACACCATGGTTTACGGCATACTCGAGCTGATCAACTTCGCCCATGGCGAGATCTATATGCTCGGGGCCTATCTTGGGATTATCCTTCTGGGTTTTTTTACGGCCATAGGGTTGACCGCGTACAGTCTTCCCCTGTCCATAGCGCTGGTGGTGGTCCTCACAGTGATATTCTGCTCTTCCTATGGCTTCACTATAGAGAAGATCGCGTACAAGCCACTAAGGAAGGCGCCAAGGCTTAGCCCGCTGATAAGCGCTATAGGAGTTTCGATCTTTCTTCAGAACTATGTAATGCTGACCCAGGGGGCAACCGACAAGGTATTTCCACATCTTTTCGGAAATGCGGGATTCCGGTTCTTGTCGACGACTGTCACCTATCTGCAGGCCGCCATAATAGCTGCCTCTGCGCTGATGATGATCTTTTTGCATGCATTTGTTATGAAGACGAAGACAGGCAAATCCATGCGGGCGGTTGCACAGGACAAGACAATGGCCTCACTGCTTGGCATCAATATAGATGCCGTCATATCGGTAACTTTTGTGATCGGTTCGGGACTTGCCGCAATCGCCGGCATCATGGTAGCTGCCTATTATGGCCTCGTGAACTATTACATCGGGTATATAGCCGGGATTAAGGCGTTTACTGCGGCTGTGCTCGGCGGCATAGGCAGCATTCCCGGCGCGATGTTCGGCGGCGTCTTGCTCGGGCTGGTCGAAAGCCTCGGCGCCAGTTATATATCAAGCGAGTACAAAGACGCTTACGCCTTTCTTATTCTCATCATAATTCTGCTTGTTAAGCCGTCGGGGCTGCTCGGGAAGACGGCTGACGAAAAAATATAGACATATGGGTTATGAGGCAAAAAATATAAAGTCTCTTTTAATGCCTGTTGGTGTGGCGCTCTGGCTGTCTCTGCTTTTCCTGCCTTTTAAGGGCATTAACGCCTCGGCGGTGCTTTTTCTTGTCCTAGTAGTGGCGGTTCCGTTGGCGAAGGGCGGCGCAGTCTTTATCAGGAAGGCGCAGCCGCATCTTGAAAGGGTTGGCGCGCTTGTGCCGCGGGACAGACGATACTTATACCTTTTGATTATACCTGCCTTGCTTGTTCCTTTTGTATCAGAAGATTACGTGGTCGATGTGGCTGTCATATCCGGCATTTATATCATCCTTGCTCTTGGGTTGAATGTCGTGGTAGGTTATGCCGGTCTGCTAAATCTGGGTTTTGTTGCCTACTATGCCATCGGCGCCTATAGCTATGCCCTTCTCAATACCAAACTGGGAATAGGTTTCTGGAGCGCTCTGCCGCTGTCACTGGTCTTTACTACTCTTGCCGGATTTCTGCTGGCGGTCCCGGCGTTAAGGCTGAAAGGCGATTATCTTGCGATAGTCACACTCGGCTTCGGAGAGATAGTCAGGCTTGTGCTCAATAATTGGGACAGCTTCACGAGGGGGCCGAACGGCATATCCGGAATCGCCCCGCCGCAGCTGGCCAATATGTCTATCGGGAAGATTTCCCATTATTATTATCTGGTCCTGTTTTTTGTGCTGCTTTCAGTCTTCATTATGAGGAGAGTCGAGGATTCGAAGATAGGCAGGGCCTGGATAGCGATAAGGGAGGATGATATCGCATCCTCGGCGATGGGGGTCAACACCACGATGTACAAGCTCTATTCAGTTGCCTTTGGGGCATTCTGGGCCGGGCTGGCCGGTTGCCTTTTTGCGGCCAAGATGAGGTTCGTATCACCCGAGAGTTTTACCTTCATGGAATCGGTCCTGATTCTATGCATGGTAATAATAGGGGGCATAGGTAGTATCGCCGGGGTGATAATGGGGGCGCTGGTGCTCGTTTTTCTGCCGGAAGTCCTCAGGGATGCTCAGTTGTACCGCATGCTTGCAGTGGGCAGCGGACTGGTGTTTCTGATGGTATTCAGGCCTCAGGGTCTTTTTGGGAGAAAAAGTGGCTCTTTTGGAAGTTAGAGGCCTTTCGAAGCGCTTTGGCGGAATCAGGGCGATCGAAGAAATCGGTTTTACTGTGCAGCAGGGGGCTATCCTGAGCATCATCGGGCCAAACGGCGCCGGAAAAACGACGCTTTTTAACTGCCTCACTGGTTTTGTAAGGCCGACTAAGGGAAGCATTACACTTAAGGGCAAAGACATCACCGGCGTTTCTGCCGACAGGATCAGCCGTTTGGGGATATCGAGGACCTTTCAAAACATTCGTCTCTTCCGGGAGATGACCGTGATCGAAAACATAATGGTTGCCCAGCATTCAAGGATAAGATCGGGTCTTTTGGGGGCCGTCTTCCGCCTGCCGGCTTTTGTAAAAGAGGAAAGAGACGTACGGGAAATGTCTTTCGAATATCTCGGACTTCTTTGTCTGGATGATCTGGCCGGAAATATTGCAGGCAGCCTCGCCTACGGCATACAGAGGAGGATCGAGATCGCCAGGGCTTTGGCGACGGGAGCCGACGTTATATTGCTTGACGAGCCAACGGCCGGGATGAACCCTCAGGAGACAGAGGAAATGATGGTGATCATCAGAGAGCTGAGAAATCTGGGCAAGACTATTCTCCTTATCGAACACGACATGAAAGTGGTTATGGGGATATCGGACCGCATCATCGTTCTTGACCATGGCGTAAAGATAGCCGAAGGGATGCCGCAGGAGATCAAAAATGACCCGATGGTTATCGAGGCTTATCTGGGAAAGGAGACACAGTAGCAGATGCTCAGGATCGAAAAGATCCACACGCACTATGGGCCGATAGAAGCGCTCAGGGGCGTTAATATAGAGATCAAAAAGGGCGAGATAGTATCGCTTATCGGCAGTAACGGAGCCGGCAAGTCGTCGTGTCTTATGACGATATCAGGCGTTCTGCAGCCTTCCTCTGGAAACGTTATTCTAAATGATACCGTCATATCCAAAATGCCTCCGCATAAAATCGTCGAGATGGGGATAAGCCAGGTTCCGGAGGGACGGCGGATATTTCCTAAGCTGACCGTCCTTGAGAACCTGGAGATGGGCGCCTTTTTGGGGAGGGGCGATTTTCCGGCACTGATCGAAAACGTGTTCCGGCTGTTTCCGATACTTAAGGAGAGGTCCGGACAGTACGGGGGTACACTCAGCGGTGGCGAGCAGCAGATGCTTGCGATAGGAAGGGCGCTTATGGCAAAACCTGAAATACTTCTCCTCGATGAGCCTTCGCTTGGTCTTGCTCCGATAATGGTAACCAAAATCTTCAGGACTATACAGGAGATCAACAAAGAAGGGGTGACGATCCTGCTTGTAGAACAAAATGCCCGGGCAGCGCTGAAACTTTCAGACAGAGGATATGTCCTCGAAAGCGGCGCTGTAACGCTGCAGGGCTCAAGTGAAGACCTTCTTAATAACGAAAAAGTCAGACATGCCTACCTTGGGGAATAAAAAAAACGCCGGTTTTCGCTTTTTTAGCATTTGACAAGTGACCCTCTTTGGACTATATTTTTGGAATAGGAGTTAACACTTTCTTTTCCGTGTCGTGGTAAAGGACAATCACGGGGTAAACATGGCAAAAATAGGGGTTAGCTAATTGACAAACTTTCTAAGAACAGGAGGCGCGTATGGATAACATCCTTAGAATCGATATGGGAGCCGACGGAGGTCCCAAAGCCAATGCGGTACCTTTGGGCCAGTATGCCGGATTTGGAGGCAGGGCGATGACTTCCGCAATAGTTTCACAGGAAGTCCCCCCTTTATGCCATCCGCTCAG
>JBAIXS010000073.1:0-3516 GCA_037916395.1 Candidatus Sulfobium mesophilum | reverse complement strand
GATCGTCGGTACTCTTGCCGTCATATTCGACCACAACGTCGCCCCTCTTAAGTCCGGCCTTTTCCGCCGGGCCATTTTCGCTGACGTCGCTCACAAGCACCCCTTTTTCACCTTTCAGATTGAATTGCTTTGCGAGCTCAGGGGTAACGCTCTGTATGGATACGCCCAGCCATCCTCTTATTACCTTTCCCTTTTTGATAAGACTATCCATTATCGACTTCACCATGTTGCTTGGTATCGCAAACCCTATGCCCTGATAGCCCCCGCTCGTGCTGAAGATAGCGGTATTAATGCCTACAAGCTCCCCCCTGACATTTACCAGAGCTCCTCCGGAATTGCCCGGGTTGATAGCTGCGTCGGTTTGTATAAAATCCTCGTAATCGGCTATTCCCACATTTGCCCTTCCCACGGCCGAAACAATGCCCATGGTGACCGTCTGGTTCAGACCAAAAGGATTGCCTACCGCCAGCACAATCTCGCCCACCTCAAGCGCATCCGAGTCCCCCCACTTGAGAGTATGAAGACCATTGCCCTCGATTTTAACGACAGATATCTCAGTCTTGGGATCAGAGCCTATAACCTTTCCGGTAAATTCCCTCTTGTCCGACAGCAGGACCTTGATCTCATCCGCATCCTTAACAACATGGTAGTTTGTAATAATATAACCTTCGGATGAAACTATTACGCCGGACCCCATTGCTGCAGATTTCTGTTCCCTGGGCTGTCTTTGACGGCCGTACTTGTCGCCAAAAAAACGCCTGAAAAATGGATCGTCAAAAAAAGGATCTGCGCCCCCCGTAACTTTTACCGTCCGCACGGTTGATATGTTGACAATAGCCGGTTTAACTGCAGCTGATATCTCGGCCATCGCCCTGCCTATCTTCGTCAACGACTCGACCGATTGCTGCGATATCTTCTGCTCTGCCGCAAAAGAAGCCGACGGGACAGCCATGTTAAGGAGCAAAAAGGCACCAGGCATTAAAACAGTAATGATAACTGCAAGCGATCTCTGCAAACCTCTTAACCGTATTAACATATTTCCTCCTGCGGGACACCGATCCTGTCCGGCCATGTATCTGAGATATCTAAAATTATAACATTTATCCCTATTGCCTGAAATATTGATGCAACTGAGACTGTAAATGGATATAAATTCTGGTTAGTATCCTGCCCAATAGCACAATTTTTAAGAGTTTCGAAATTAAAACTTGATGTTGCAAATAGTTGTATTAAAGTTATATAAAGAGCCATGAGCAAGTCGAAGGAGGTGAGGATTATAGGTTTTTTTAGAGGCAAGCGCAGTCTGTGAAATTATTTACTACTGAAGCATATTCATTCATTCCCAATCAGGGAGGTAAGTGATGGAACAAAAAAAACAAGGGATCGATGAAGACAAACTCGCTGAGGGACAATGCAACAGTCCGACGACGTGCGCTACTGAAAAGAAAGGTATCAGCGAGGACTGGCTCGCAGTATGGATAGGGCTATTCATATTTGCACTTTCGTTAGGAGTGTTCGTTGGAGTCGACGTCTTAGGGTTCGGCATAACGACAGCCGTATGGACCGATATTTCAAAAGCGTTGAAGCCTGTTGCAAAATCGTTTGCCGGTCTGGGAGGGATCGGATCATTGCTCGCCACTTATGTGTTCCTTTTGGTCATAATGACGATAGGCGCTGCGGCTCTGCGAGCCAGGATAGGCAAATTCGTTGTCAGTTTTACGCTGGTGTTCTTCATAAGCTATGTGTGCTGGATCATTGGAAGCTGGGCGAACATAGCAGTTACGACCCCTCCCGATATGCAGAAGTTCGGCATTACATGGTCGTTGAAATTGACACCGGAGGCAGGATTCATCGTTGCATTGATAGTTGGATTGATCGTAGGAAATTTCTTCCAGGGCTTTGCCGCAGCAATAAAGGAGGCGGTGAGACCGGAGCTCTATATCAAGACCGCTATCGTAATACTTGGAGGCTTTCTGGGAGTGACTGCCGCCGAAAAGCTTGGACTGGCGACAGCCGTCATGTTCAGGGGGCTCTGCGCAATCGTTGAGGCCTATCTCATTTATTGGGCACTGGTGTACTTTGTCGCCAGGAAATACTTTAAGTTCAGCAGGGAATGGGCGGCGCCGCTTGCATCGGGAATATCAATCTGCGGAGTTTCGGCTGCAATTGCTACAGGAGGGGCGATAAAGGCAAGACCGGTCGTTCCTATAATGGTGTCTTCGCTTGTCGTTATTTTCGCTGTAGTTGAGCTGCTGGTACTTCCCTTTATCGCCGAGGAGTTTCTTTATAAGGAACCAATGGTCGCGGGCGCCTGGATGGGTCTCGCAGTAAAGACCGACGGTGCAGCGGTGGCAAGCGGGGCCGTTGCAGACTCCCTTGTCCGGGCTAAAGCCCTTGCTTTGGATGGGGTAAATTACAAGGACGGTTGGATAATGGGCGCAGCTACAACCGTAAAGGTCTTCATTGACGTCTTTATCGGTATATGGGCGTTCATACTGGCCATAGTCTGGTGTACCGTCATAGAATGTAAACCCGGCGAGAGAGTACGACCAGGCCAGATATGGGACAGGTTCCCTAAATTTGTGATAGGCTACGTCGTTACATTCTTGATAATTTTAATAATCTGCATACCCGCATCCAAGAGCGCCACTTCGCTGGGTGACCAGGCGGCCGCGCTGGCGAAACAGATCAAGAACCAGGAAACACAGCTGACTACAACTACCGAAAAGGCTGCTCTGGCTTCATTAAACGATCAGATTGCCTCGAACAAAAAACAGTTGGATGAGTTAAATAATCAGATGAAGGGCCCGAAAGGGACCATGGGCGCTGCAAAGGCATCCACGGGCGCAGCCAATGTCTTCCGGGGGATATTTTTCACTATGACCTTCTTTACGATCGGAGTAATATCGAACTTTAAGAAACTCTGGGAGGAAGGCATAGGTAAATTGGCGGCTGTGTACCTGCTTTGTCTGTTCGGATTCATTATCTGGATAGGATTGTTTATTTCGTGGTTGTTCTTCCACGGTGTAAAACCGCCGTTGGTAACGGGCTGACGTATCATTCATTTAGGAGGTTATTATGCCTGAAGGACCGAAATTGGCAGAAGAACTTAAAAAGATGGAATATGAAGATCTTCTTCCGGTTGAAAAGAAGCTCATCGTGTACAGTCTGATATTAGGGACAGCCCTTCTGGGTATACTAGTCTGGGTAAGCTACACATTCTTTCCCGGCGGACACTGAAGCAAGTAAGTGATAATACATCAAGGGCGGCAAATAAGGCCGCCCTTGATGACTGAAGCATGGCTAATAGTCTGGCTGAACAGACCGCCGCATATAATTATTAACAAAGTCGACGAGGTCATTTTATGCATACGGATGAATATGAGATATCCCTTTCGAGGGAACTGAAAGTCTGCAATAATCATATCAATTCACTACAGCAGCGGCTTCTTAAGTTGGAGGATATATACAACGTCACATCAGATGAGTTTGTTAAAGGATATCGCAGCGGCCTAT
>JBAIXS010000072.1:0-5368 GCA_037916395.1 Candidatus Sulfobium mesophilum | reverse complement strand
CTTCGGTGTAATGACAATAAATTAATTATTATCAACGAAAAAGGAGCGTTAACATCGTATAGTACTTGAATATTCCCGGGAATTCTTATATGATGTAGATGGAGGCCGGATGCTAAGGGAAAAAGTTGAGGCGATCCTCGATAAGGTCAGAGCGGGACTTAAGTCTGAAGGCGGCGACATCGAACTCGTAGATGTGCGGGAGACCGTGGTCTATGTAAGACTGAAAGGCGCCTGCGGGACTTGCCCCATGTCTACTTTAACAATGAAGAACTGGGTCGAATCGAATATCAAGAAAGAGATACCGGAGATCACATCCGTACAGGCGGTATGATGAAGAAGGTTGACCCGTGGAGAAGATTGGTCTAAATTGGCTGCGGTAGGGGCAGAAAAGCGGACCGCTTTATTCCTGCTTGCAGCCATATTTTTTATTCTTGTTCCAAAATTTTCGGAACCATCCGGCATAGTTGATGTAACCGACATCAGTTACTGGTCCTATGCGGATTATACAAGGGTAGTCGTCACACTCTCCGACAAAGCCGAATATTCCGGGAAGCGACTCGCCAACCCCGACCGGCTTTATTTCGACATCAGGGGCAGCAACATCAAGAAAGAAATAAAGAAGAACCTGCCAATCGGAAACGGCATGCTGAAATCAGTGCGTGCCGCTCAGTTCAATGACAATACAGTGAGGGTCGTGCTGGATCTTGAGAAGGTAAAGGATTATAAAGTGGTCGTGCTTGAAGATCCGGTGAGGATAGTAATTGATGTCTACGGGCTGTCGGCGCAGCCTCCTGCTTCTTTGAGGAAGAGGATAGTTTTGGACCCAGGCCACGGGGGGCATGACTCGGGAGCGATAGGGCCAAACAAACTCTGCGAGAAGGATGTAGTGCTCGACATTGCGCTGAAACTTAAGGAGATACTGTCGGAAGACCCTAATGTTGAAGTGTTTATGACTCGTGATAAGGATGTTTTTATTCCCCTTGTAGAGCGTACGGCGATAGCCAACAGCAAGAATGCGGACCTTTTCGTATCTGTGCATGCCAATGCGAGTCCAAGGAAAGAGGCCAGAGGGATAGAGACGTATTTTCTGAACTGGTCGGATGATGTGGAATCTATGAAGGTGGCTGCAAGGGAGAACCAGATATCTCTTAAGAAAATGAGGGAGATGAAAAATGAGGTCGATTTTCTTGATGCTGAGTTGGCCAGCCTAAAAAGAGACCACAAGAGGGACGAATCTAACAGGCTTGCGAATTATATCCAGATGGCCATGGTAGGCGGCCTTGGCGACAAGTATCCCCGGGTGGTCGACCTCAGGGTAAAATGGGCCATGTTTTATGTGCTCTTTGGGGCGCGGATGCCTTCGGTGCTTGCTGAAGTATCATTTATCAGTAACCCCCTCGAAGAGAAGCTGCTCTCAAGAGATAATTACAGAGAAGATATAGCAAAATCCATTGCGTCGGGGATAGCGAAATATATGTCGTCTTTGCCCGGATCCCAGACGGTTGCGAATGTCGGGAAAACTCTTGGCTCCAAAGATTAGACCAGAACTTAAGATCATTTTTTATTTCCTTTGTGTTGTTCTTCTTTTTGTTTTAGAGAGCATGACTCTGTATCTCTGCGCTTTAGGAGCGCTCGTCCTTTTCTTTTTCCGGATGCCGCTGAAAGCCGTGAAATCAGGCTGGCTGCCGATAAGTATCTTTCTTTTGTTCACTTTCCTGAGCAATGTCATCGGACGGCATGGCAGAGTTGTATTTTCAGCGTGGTTTTTCCTGATTACCGATGAGGGACTGCGTATAGCTGCGCTCAGGACGCTTAGGGTATTTCTTATGATAGGCGGGGCAAAGGTACTGATGGCAGCCGCAAGGCCTGAAGAGATGGTGGACGGTCTCGAAAGATTGTTCAGGCCGCTTGAAAAGGCTGGATTGCCCGTAAAGGATTTCTTTCACACGATGGGTCTGACAATAAAGTGCTTTCCTGTTTTAAAAAATATGGCCTCCGAGGCTTACAGGGAGAATATGGTGAGCGGTAACGTGACGGGTTTCTGGGGCCGGGCCCGGGTCGTTTCATCATGTCTCATGCCGCTTTTTGTAAAGAGTCTTCAATCCCCTGAGTCTTTTTTTGAGCGGCAGCCCGCGGGACCGGCGAAGACAGAGAATAACATAGGTTTGTAGATCTCATTTATGGACAAGACCTTCGATATTGTCATCAGGGGAGGGCTTCTTTACGATGGAGGCCTTTCGGACCCTTTCGTCTCCGATATCGGCATAGCAAATGGCAGGATAAGCATAATAGGCCGGTGTAATGAGAATGACGCCGGGGAGATCGTCGATGCCCGGGGGTTGGCTGTCTGTCCCGGTTTTATCGATACTCATTCACATTCTGATTTTACGATTGTAGCCGATCCCCGCGCGGAAGGCAAGATATGCCAGGGTATTACTACAGAGGTCAATGGAAATTGCGGAATGTCGGCGGCGCCCCTTTATAAGAAAGCATATGAAAAACGCGAAGAGGACTTGAGGGATCTGGGCATAAAGGAGCGGTGGCAAACCTTCAGTGAGTATTTCGCTGTTCTTAAGCGGAAAGGAATTGCGCTTAATATGGCCTTTCTCGCCGGACATGGCAATATCCGGGGTTCAGTTGTGGGATATGATGATAAGGAACCTTCCGCTGAAGAAATCAAGGGAATGGGCATGTTGCTTGCGGAGGCGCTTGAAGACGGCGCGCGAGGCTTGTCAACAGGTCTTATATATCCGCCGGGCATATATTCTAATACCGAAGAACTTATTGATCTTGCAAATAGGTTCGGAAACAAGGATATGATTTATGCAAGCCACATGAGGAGCGAAGGTGACCGCTTAATCGAGGCTGTGCATGAGATCATAAGGATAGGGGAAGAGACGGGAGTTAAAGTTCACATTTCTCATATCAAGACAGCGGGGGAAAGGAACTGGGGGAAGGCCGAAGAGGTAATATTATCACTGGACAATGCCCGCAGGCGGGGCGTGAGGATTACCTGCGACCGTTATCCTTATATCGCCTCCAGCACCGATCTTGACTCAATACTGCCTTCATGGGTTTTCGAGGGAGGAAACGAAGAGGAATTAAGAAGGTTGGCAGATGAGGGGGAAAGAGGAAAAATAGCAATACAGATGTCTAAAGAACCCAGGCCGGAGGGATACTGGCGAAAGGTGATTATATCTTCAGTGGCTTCCGAGAAAAACGGGTGGATGGAGGGAAAGACGATTGCCCAAATCAGCGCGGAAATAAGAAAGCAGGAAATCGAAGCGGTTTTTGAAATACTGTTGGAAGAAAGACTCAGGGTCGGCGCTATATTTATTTCAATGAACGAGGATAATCTTGCGCGTTTTCTTTCTCTTCCTTATTGCATGATAGGTTCCGACAGTTCCGCAAGAAGTTTTGAGGGCCCCACTAGAAAAGGGAAGCCTCATCCGAGAGGGTTCGGCACCTTTCCCAGATTGTTGGGCAAGTATGCCGGGGAAGGGCGGCTTTTCTCTCTCCCGGAAGCAGTTCATAGGTCGACCGGTCTTGCTGCGCGGACGTTTGGACTGAGGGGAAGGGGTTTGCTGAAAGCTGGTTTTCATGCCGACGTAGTGGTGTTTGATCCTGAGAAAATTGCAGACAAGTCGTCCTTTGAGGAGCCTTTCCAGATGCCTGAGGGGATTGTGCACGTGCTGGTAAACGGCGTCCCTGCCCTTCGGGAGGGAAGACCGTTGGAGCGGTTATCAGGACAGATTCTGAAATGGAACAGCAATTGATTTTTTTCATAGTGATTAAGTAAAATAAACAATTGGTTCCGGAAGTACTTTTTAAAGAGTGGGCAATCCCACTCTTTTGTTTTATATGGATGATATAAAGGGAATAATATCCGGGCTGGCCGATTCGGTAGCCGCTCAGTATGGTGTCGAGATAGTCGATCTTGAATTAGTTGGAAGTATCAGGAGGCCAACTGTGAGGATATTTATCGATAAGACAGGCGGTGTTACTCTTGAGGACTGCGAGAGGTTCAGCCGTGCAGTTTCAGCCGCTTTGGACGTGGAGGACCCTATCAGGTCACCGTATGTCCTTGAAGTGTCCTCCCCTGGTCTTGACCGGCCATTAAAGAGGCTGAGGGACTTTCAGGTCAGTATAGGAAAATTGGCCAGGATAATTACTAAGGAGAGCATAGACAGGCAAAACTTCTTTGTCGGCAGGATCACTGAAGTGCGCGGTGATATTATAATATTGCTGATGAAAGATGATTCTTTAAAGGAAATACCCTTTGTTCAGGTCTCGAAGGCCAGACTGGAGATAGAGCTTAAATGAGTAAAGAGTTGTGTCATGTTGTAGAGCAGGTTAGCCGGGAAAAGGGAATCTCGAAAGAGATATTGATAGAGGCCCTTGAGTCCGCGCTGTTGTCAGCCATGCGTAAGAGATACGGCGGCAGAACGAACATCAATCTCATAATCGACCGGCAGAAATGCAACATAAGGGTCTTTGAGACCAAAACGATCGTTTCGGATGTAAAGGACCCCTTCGAGGAAATTTCTGTGAGCGATGCCAGGAAGATCGACTCCGAAAAAAATGAAGGCGACACCGTGGATATCCCGCTTGATCTGCATGACCTTGGCAGAATTGCCGCGCAAACGGCCAAGCAGGTAATATTCCAAAGGGTCAGGGAAGCCGAGAGAGACGTCATTTACAGTGAATTTAAGGACAAGGCCGGCCAGATTGTCACAGGTACAGTAATGAGGAAGGAAAAGGGTTTTTATTACATCAACCTGGGAAAGACTGAGGCGATACTGCCGGTCAAGGACACTCTGCCGACTGAGAACCTGAAAAGAGGCGACCCGGTAAAAGCGATCATAGAAGACGTAAGGGTCACGACAAAAGGTCCCGCCATTCTGATATCAAGAACATCGGCAGAATTTGTGGCCGGACTTTTTAAGATGGAGGTGCCGGAAATCAGCGAGGGCCTCGTTCAGATCAAGAATATCGTCAGAGAACCGGGTGAGCGGACAAAAATAGCCGTTTATTCGAAGAACAGCGCGGTTGACCCCGTGGGTTCGTGCGTAGGCATGAAGGGTACCAGGGTGCAGACGATCGTACGTGAACTGCGCGGTGAACGCATTGATATCATTCCCTGGGCGGACGACCCCAGGATGCTTATTGCAAGGGCCCTCAGTCCTGCGGCTATCGATAAGATAGGGATCAATGAAGAGGGCAAGACCGCTATGGTTGTCGTAAACGACCAGCAGTTGTCCCTGGCTATCGGCAAGAAGGGGCAAAACGTCAGACTTGCTATGAAGCTTACAGGATGGGATATAGATATTATCAGCGATACGGAGTATTCTAAGATCAGAATGGAAGA
>JBAIXS010000071.1:0-2561 GCA_037916395.1 Candidatus Sulfobium mesophilum | reverse complement strand
GTTTTGGCAATACTCAAGGAAATGGGGGTGACTATATCTATAGATGATTTCGGCACCGGTTATTCTTCTCTTAATTATCTGCGCATGATCCCGCTTGATTACCTTAAGATTGACCGCTCTTTCGTTATCAATATCGGCAAGGTGAGAAGCGATGAGGCTATTATTAAGGCCACCATAGGGATAGCGCACAGTTTGGATTTGCGTGTTGTTGCGGAGGGGGTTGAAAACACAGAACAGCTGTCGTTCCTGCGGGCATGCGGATGCGATGAGATCCAGGGATATATTGTAAGCCCACCGGTGCCTGATTCAGAAGTGGAAAGGCTCTTGATCAGAAGTAGATATCCGAGTTTCTCCTAATCTCTTATCCGGTCGCCCCTGTGGCTGGCAGATTTCTTCGGGCCTTCGGATAGCACCTGAATCATTGACAAAAAAAACAGGTAGTTTTATCCTTAAAATAAGTTTTGTAGCCTAAATCCATTATTAATGGATGCGGGGGAACCGATAGTAGGGGCGTAATTCCGAAAGGCCACCGGTCTGGGGAATAGGGCACTTCCAAGCCCGAGCCCGCCAGCTAACCTCGCAGGCGTTTGGAAGGGCAATGGACAGAAAAAGACCGCTGTAACGCCGGCGGTTTTCTATTTTCCCTCTGCTTTGCCCCTTTTAAAAAATGGTATACACTTTAACTGACCTCCTACGGGTTAAGAACGGAGCGATTCATTTATGTCTATCAAGAGTTTCCTTATAGGAAGTCCGATCGAGACGATTAAGGAACAGCACGAACGGCTGAATAAGGCAATGGGCCTGGCTGTGTTTTCATCAGACGCCCTGTCCTCCGTTGCTTACGGTCCCGAGGAGATTCTCCTCGCCCTTATGCTGGGCGGCACTGCGCTCCTTCATTTTTCCGTCCCCGTCGCAATCGGCATAGTCGTGCTGATCGCGATCGTCGCAACGTCATATTTCCAAACCATCCATGCATATCCTTCCGGAGGAGGGGCTTATATCGTCGCCAAAGAAAACCTTGGTACTTATCCTGGGCTGGTAGCAGGATCTGCGCTTCTGATCGATTATGTCCTCACCGTAGCTGTCAGTATCTCCTCAGGCATCGCAGCACTCACTTCTGCCTTACCGGAAACACGTCCGTATACTGTCATGATGTGCGTTATCGCAATAGTGCTGATAATGCTGGTAAACCTCAGGGGCGTCAGGGAGTCAGGAGCGATCTTCTCTATTCCCGTCTATATATTCATCGGAGGCATCCTTGTGCTTATTGCGGCCTCATTCACGAGGTACGTGACACTTCCGCAGCCTCCGTTTGAACACGCGAAAGAAGTTAGCGGCAATGTCCTTCCTATTTTCATCATACTCAGGGCCTTTGCTTCCGGATGCGCAACCCTGACTGGAATCGAGGCGGTATCCAACGGCGTTAAGGCATTCCGGCAGCCTGAGGCGAGAAACGCCGGGATTACACTCACCTGGATGGCGGTCATACTGGGCGTAATGACGATAGGTATAGCCTTTTTTGCAGATCACTACCACATTCTGCCAAATAACAATGAGACCGTACTCTCACAACTGACAAGGATGGTTTTTTCGAAAGGGACTATTTACTACACCATCCAGTTCTCCACAACCCTGATCCTCATCCTGGCAGCAAACACCTCATTTGCGGACTTCCCTAGGCTATCTTCAATCATGTCCCTTGACAGATATCTGCCGCGCCAGCTGAGCAACCGTGGCGACCGGCTTGTATTCTCAAACGGCATCCTTATACTGGGCGTGCTTTCGATCATCCTTATCGTCATTTTCAGCGGAGACACACATGCCCTAATTCCACTTTACGCTGTGGGTGTGTTCACGGCCTTCACGCTCTCCCAGGCAGGCATGGTAAAACATTGGCTGGCTGGTAAAGAAAAGGGCAGGATCAAAGGCATCATCATAAACGGCATCGGGACTGTGACAACGGCAGTGGTACTCCTGATAATTGCAGTCGAAAAATTCACTCATGGAGCGTGGATAGTGCTCATCGCTATTCCAGCGCTGGTTTATCTGACAACGAGGATATATTCCCACTATCTCGCTGTTGCCGAACAGCTCTCTGTCTGCCCGATAAAGGGAGACGAATTCAAACACCATACTGTCATTATCCCCATTTCGGGAATCCAGATGGCTGTGCTTAACGCCATTAAATATGCAAAGGCGTTGTCGACTGATGTTTCTGCCGTATACGTCTGTCTTGATGTCGCCGAAACGGAGAAGGTAAAGGCCAAGTGGGACCTCCAATGTATGGGAGTTCCACTGGTGATCCTCGAATCCCCTTATCGTTCGATCATAGAACCGCTCGTTGACTTCATCGAGGAAATACGAAGCGAATACAAAGACGGCGTAATCACCGTGGTCCTCCCGGAGTTCGTGCCCAGCAGATGGTGGCATCACCTCCTCCACAACCAGACCGCCCTGCTTATTAAAAGTATCATCCTTTTCAAAAAGGGCGTGGTATCAACGAGCGTGCCGTTTCATCTGACAAAATAGAACCTATCTTAAAATTCAATACATTCATCATA
>JBAIXS010000070.1:0-2379 GCA_037916395.1 Candidatus Sulfobium mesophilum | reverse complement strand
GCGCAGATCGTTGTTGACATAGACGAAGGCAGGAGAACCGAGATTGGCTCTGTTGATATAGCTGGGGCGAAGCCTGAAATAAAAGATAAACTCATTGCGTTGGCGGCTCTGAAGCCCGGTGACCCTTATAATGAGGTGAACGTCTCGGATGCAAGGTTCAGGATCCTCGATTTCTACTCAAGTTCGGGGTATATGAACGTTGATGTTACAGTTACAAGGAGCATCGAAAATTATAAAGCATCTGTTTTGTTTAAGATCACTGAGGGACAGGAGAAGTTTTTTGGCAAGACCGTTGTCATAGGTAATACTAAAACCAGGTACCCGGTTTTCAAGCGTGAATTGCTTTACAAGGAAGGACAGCCCTACAGTTTTCGTCTCATCAGCGAGGAGCGTCAGGCGCTGTACAAATTGGGACTTTTTACCTCTGTCGAAATAGAAGCGATAGATGGCGAAGACAGCAAAAAGGATGTGTTGCTGAGAGTGACTGAGGGGAATGCCGGATCTGTCGATTTCGGTTTCGGATATGCCGACTACGAACATTTCAGGGGTTTTGTTGGTGTGAGTTACCGAAACCTGTGGGGCATGAACAGGGAGGCTTCTCTCCGGCTCGAAGCCAGCTCGCTCCAGGACAGAGTGATACTTCAGTATAATGAGCCATGGTTTTTGGGAAATAAACTGCCACTCAAGACCTTTATGCTTTATGAGTACAAGGAGGAGCTTGATCTTTCCACGAGAGATACACTTTACAAGCTTAACCGGTATTCAATAACATCAGGCGTGGAGAAGAAATTGAGCACTACGACGAAGACCGAATTTTATTATGAATTTTCTTTCGTAAGGACGTATGATGTGAAGCCTGATGTGGTATTGACGAAAGAGGACACCGGCACACTGGCGATTAGCGGGATTAAGCCCGCTATAGTATACGACACCAGAGACAATCCGGTTGATCCTAAAAAGGGCGTCGTAGCGGGAATCTCTATGAAAATTGCCAGCCGTATTTTTTTATCGGAAGCCACTTTTGTGAAAACGGAGATCTACGGCAGCACTTTTCATAAGCTTAGCGGGAGGGTGACTCTGGCCCTTTCAGCAAGGGCGGGTGTGGCGCTCGGTTGGGGCGATTCAGAACAGCTGCCGTTGGTGGAAAGGTACTTTCTCGGCGGCAGGTCGACAGTCAGAGGATATAACCAGGACTCACTTGGTCCAAAGGGTCCGGACGGAACGACCCCAACGGGCGGAAATGCCTACATTATGGGCAATATCGAGTTCAGGACTAACATAGGCAAAGGGTTTGGCCTTGTCCCTTTTTTTGATTTCGGGAATGTCTGGCTCAAGACAAGCGACATAAGCCTGCTGCAATTAAGAGGTACAACCGGCCTGGGCCTGAGATATGAAACACCTGTTGGGCCGCTGAGGGTTGATTACGGTGTGAAATTGAGCAGAGAGACAGGGGAGAGCAGGGGTGAGGTCCATTTCAGCGTCGGACATGCTTTTTAAGGAAAGTTCAAAGTGAAAGGTAAATCGTGAAATGTCTTGGGTAAAGACGATGAGAACCAATATGCGTTTGGTGATTTTTGTCATTTTACTTTTCACGTTTCATGTTTCACTATTAACGTTTTCAGCGGCTGAGATTTACGACAGGGTAGTTGCATCTGTCAATGACCAGGCGATAACTCTCAGTGAGTTTCAGGAGCAGTTCAAAAATACAAAGAAGCTTACCCCCGACATCACTGAGGACGAGGTCCTGAACACGATGATAAACCGGCTGCTGCTTTTGCGGGAGGCAAAGAGGTACAGCATAGAAGCGCCTTCAAGGGAGGAGATACTGAACGAGTACATTGACCTGAAGCTCAGGGCATTTATACGGGTGGGCGAGAAGGATATCGAAGATTTCTACGCGGCCAATAAGGACAAATTTCACGACAAGAACTATGAAGATGCCCGTGATGAAATAGAGAGATACCTTACCGAAAGAGAGCTAAACGCCAAGCTGAAAGAGACGCTTAAAGAACTCAGAAAAAATGCTTATATCAGGATTCAAATCGAGCCTGAAAAATCGAGCAAATAAGGCCGCCCAAATACATGCGCTTTCCGGCAGCAGAATATTTATGAATAAACCCGCTAGGAAACTTTGTCTTTGATCTTGTTGGTATAGTCTACGGCATAGTCTCTGACATCTTCGGCCATATCAGCGATCTTGCCTCTCATCTTCCTGCCGGAATATGGGGCAAATAAAAGCGCCAGACCCGCCCCGATAATTCCGCCTACCAGAAAGGATATGAGGACTGTACCACCGTTGTTGTCTTCTTTATCAAACATTGAGCACCTCCTTGAGTCGAACTTTCTTAAAGGGTATCATCAAGTTTTGCCCAGGTCAAC
>JBAIXS010000069.1:0-4435 GCA_037916395.1 Candidatus Sulfobium mesophilum | reverse complement strand
GCGGAGATCCTACCCAAAGGGGCGTGGTGTCTACCGCATCGTATGAGGCCAGGAAGTACGGTATACATTCAGCCATGCCTTTAAGGACGGCGTATAAGCTCTGTCCTCAGGCAGTCTTCCTGCCGGTCGATTATAAGGAATATTCCAGAGTCTCGGAGATCATAAAAAACGGCCTAAGGGAAATTATCCCGCTTGTTGAAGATGTAGGGATAGACGAGGCGTTTCTTGATATCTCGGAGATTGAGGGCCCTGTTGAGGAGGTCGCGGAAAGAATCAAAAAAAGGATTATGCATGATACAGGTCTCACATGTTCGATAGGCATCGGCCCGAACAAGCTGTTAGCCAAGATTGCCTCGGACATGCGAAAACCCGACGGACTTACGATAATCAGTGAAAGCGATATCGAAGCGCAAATATACCCGTTGCCTGTGAGAAAACTGTGGGGTGTAGGTCCTAAGACCGAGGCTCACCTTGCGGAAATGAATATTCATACCATCGGGGAACTCTCTGCGTTGCCTTTGGAAACACTCATCGATGCATTCGGCAATTCTTACGGACAATTTCTTTATGATTCCTCAAGAGGTATTGACGATAATCCGCTTGTAACGCATTGGGAGCCTAAATCCTGCAGCCGTGAGACTACCTTTCAGCATGACACTGACAATTGGCAGGTTATGGCCAGGAGTCTCGCTGAACTTAGCAAAGAGGTGGTGGACGATCTGAAGCGGTCGGGCTACAAAGCAAAAAATATTACTGCAAAGGTGAGGTTCAGCGATTTTAAGACTGTTACCAGGGCGAAAACTCTTAAGGATGCGACAGATTCCCTGGAGGAGATAAGGAGGACGGTTTTTGAATGTTTCGGAAGGATTGAACGAGGCATGAAAGTCCGTCTGATAGGAGTGAGGGCGGGAAAGCTCGAAAGGGCCGGGCAGCAGAAGTGAAAGCTTTGTTGCAGCGAGTATCTGCCGCTTCCGTTTTTGTCGGGAAAGATGTTGTCGCGGAGATTGGAAGGGGGATGCTTATTTTTCTCGGCGTAGAGAAAGGCGATGCCATGAATGACCTTGAGTACCTCTCAAGGAAGATTTGCAGCGTAAGGATTTTTGACGACGAATCCGGCAGGATGAACCTCTCTATATCTGATGTTTCAGGTGAGATACTTTTGGTTTCTCAATTTACGCTGGCGGCTGACTGCAGGAAAGGCAGCAGGCCTTCGTTTGATAAAGCCGAGGATCCCCCGAAGGCAGAAAAGATGTATATCGAGATGGCAAATAAATTGAGAAAAGAGGGTATCCGCTTAGCAGAGGGAATATTCGGCGCCAGCATGAAAGTGCATCTTATAAACGACGGGCCTGTGACGATATTGCTCGACTCGTCAAAAGGTGGAAGTGTCTGATTACACCATGTCTCATCAAAGGAAAACGGAACCTATCAAATTGGTTCTCTACGAAGAGCTGTCATTGCCGCAAGCTGAGCGCGACACGGAATCCAAGTATTCTAAATAAGTTCTGGATACCTGCTTTTGAGGCTGTGTCACAATGTCATTGCGGGGGAGTGAAACGACCGAAGCAATCTCACATTGTATTGATAATTCAGAGATTGCCGCGCTCCCTTCGGTCGCTCGCAATGACAAAAAGGGCATTGTGACACAGTCTGTTTGCCGGTATGACGGCTTTGCCGGCACTTTAGTAATTGCGACACAGTCTCCAAGCCGGACAATGACAAATTATTTCCGTGACAGCACACTAGCTGCTTATGATTGGATTCTAATTTTGAGATAGGTTCTAATGCGGTTGTGTTATAATTAGGGGCTTATTAAGGGAATTTGTTTCAGAGGGAGAAGAGGATGTCAGATGTTATAAAAAAGGCGATATTTCCGGCAGCCGGTCTGGGGACGCGTTTTCTGCCGGCTACTAAGGCTTCTCCGAAGGAGATGCTGCCGATAGTTGACAAGCCGCTGATTCAATATGGGGTGGAAGAGGCAATTTCGTGCGGACTCAAGGAGATCGTTATTATAACCGGCAAGCACAAAAGAAGCATAGAAGACCACTTTGATTATGCCTTCGAGCTTGAAGATAAACTGAGGAAAAGCGGCAAGAAGAAGCTGATTGAGGAGATCAACAGGCTTAACAGAATCAAAATAGGATATATAAGGCAGGGATACGCGCTTGGTCTGGGGCATGCTATCTATTGCGCAAGACCCTTTGTCAACGATGAGCCTTTCGCCGTCATTCTCAGCGATGACGTCATCGATACAAAGGAGACGCTGCTGAAGGACATGGTGGCTCTTTACAAAAAACTAAGGAGCCCCATTCTTGCCCTTGAACAGGTTCCGGTTTCTGAGGTCCATAGATATGGAGTGATCGAAGGCACTAAGGAAGAAGACGGTGTCTTCCGGATAACAGGGCTTGTGGAAAAACCCGATACGGAATCGGCCCCGTCTGATCTTGCGATTATCGGAAGATATATACTGACGCCCGATATCTTCGATATCCTGGCAAAGTCGAAGCCCGGCAAAGGCGGAGAGATACAACTTACGGACGCGATCGGAAAACTGCTTAAGAAAAGGGCGGTTTACGGATTCCTCTTTAAGGGAAAAAGGTATGACGCCGGAGATAAGTTCGGATACCTGAAGGCGACCGTTGATTTTGCGCTCAAAAACCCTGAACTTGCAGAGCAGTTCAAATCCCATATAATCGAAGTGGCCAGGAAACTGAAGCGCTGACGCTGCCCGCCGTATTGCCATCTTCCCGGATTTGTGATTAAATTTTATATGGCAAGGTTCTGCGGCGGTTGAAAGACAGGAAGAACAAGGAGACTGAATGGCTGAACTTGACAAAAACGGCGAAAATAAAGACAAGGACGTTGAGATACCTGATTCCCTTCCGATCCTGCCGGTAAGGGACATTGTTGTTTTCCCTTATATGATTATTCCTTTATTTGTCGGCAGGGACATATCAATCAAGGCTATAGACGCTGCGCTGAACTCAAACAGGATGATACTTCTTTTAACCCAGAAGGATCTGAGCGTCGAGAACCCTGCGACAACGGACCTTTATTCTACCGGCACAGTCGGTATGATCATGCGGATGTTGAAGCTGCCTGACAGCCGCGTGAAGATCCTTGTGCAGGGCATTTCGAAGGCTAAGGTAAAAAGGTTCACTCAAACGGGTGCTTTTTTCACTGCTTCAATAGAAAAGATCGAAGAAACTAAGCCTGAGGGCCTCTCCGTTGAGGTAGAGGCTGAGATCAGGTCGGTTAAGGAGCAACTTGACAAGGCTGTTTCCTACGGCAAAACTGTCCTTCCGGATATTATGGCTGTCATAGAAAATTTAGATGATCCGGGCAGGCTTGCAGACCTGGTGGCGTCGAACCTGGGGCTCAAGGCAGAGCAGGCTCAGGAGGTCATGGAAATATTCGATCCGGTACAGAGGTTAAAACGCGTCAGCGAAATGTTAAGCCGCGAGATAGAACTCCTCATCGTGCAGCAGAAGATCCAGTCAGAGGCAAGAGGCGAAATCGACAAAACGCAGCGCGAGTACTTTCTAAGAGAGCAGTTGAAGGCGATACAGAAGGAGCTCGGAGATATAGATGAGCGGGCTGAGGAAGTGAGGGAGTTCAGAAAGAAGATAGAAGACGCAAAAATGCCCGAGAAGGTTTTCAAGGAAGCTGAGAAACAGCTTAAGAGACTTGAAAAGATGCATCCTGACAGCGCGGAGGCGGCCACTATAAGGACATATCTCGACTGGCTGGTGGAACTCCCATGGGCCAAAAGCACAAGGGACAACCTGGATATCAAGATCGCCAAGAAGGTGCTGAACGAAGATCATTATGACCTGGAAAAGGTGAAGGAAAGGATTCTTGAGTACCTGAGCGTCAGGAAACTCAAGGAAAAAATGAAGGGCCCTATCCTCTGCTTTATAGGACCTCCGGGTGTTGGAAAGACATCACTCGGCCGCTCTATCGCCAGGGCGCTCGGCAGGGAATTCGTAAGAATGTCTCTTGGCGGTGTCAGGGACGAGGCCGAGATAAGGGGCCACAGGCGGACCTATGTCGGGGCGCTGCCCGGGAGAATAATACAGGGAATAAAACAAGCCGGACGTAACAACCCAGTCTTTATGCTTGACGAGATAGACAAGATCGGGATGGACTTCAGAGGCGACCCTTCATCAGCACTCCTTGAGGTTTTGGATCCTGAACAGAACTTTGCCTTTGCCGACCATTACCTCTCCGTACCGTTCGATCTGACAAACGTAATGTTCATCACGACAGGGAACCTGACGGACACTATACCTGGGCCGCTTCGCGACAGAATGGAGATAATTTATCTGTCCGGATATACATCCGAGGAAAAACTCGGCATCGCCAAGAAATATCTCCTTCCCAAGCAGCTTGAAGAGCATGGCCTCACAAATAAGGTGCTATCGATCACGGATTC
>JBAIXS010000068.1:0-6092 GCA_037916395.1 Candidatus Sulfobium mesophilum | reverse complement strand
GATGTCTTCTTCTGTGCTGCGGGAGCTTCTCCGGTTCCGAGTTCAGATCCTTCAACGGCTTTGCCAAATGGAGTTGTAGTGGAGCCGGGCAATGACGTTGACTTTTTGGTGAACGCTTCTTTTGATTGCCCCGTAGACGTAACACTAAGTGGCTTTGCACCAGGAGTTGATCCCCAGGATATCTTCTTCGTGAATCCCGATGGTAGCACACTGCGGTTTTCAGAATCGATAGTGCAGGAAATGACTGGAAACGGTTGTGTTATGCCCGGCGATACAGTAAACGACAGGAGGAAAAAATTACAAAACCTTGTCCAGTATCAGACTAATGTGCAGGAAGTAATTATTGAACTTGAGGGCCTGGATTTCATGCTTGCGCCTGGGCCCTACATAGTCACGATGGGTGTTTCACCCACAGGCACTGATGGAAAAAAATATTACCGCTGGGTGACAACTGTTACCGTTCCGGAGCCGCCGGCCCCGTAATCTGCCCATTACCTTCTGCCAGGCCGTCCGTCCGAATCATCGGATGGCCTGGCTTTAATTTTTTTTGAAATTACGTTTGTCCGTCCGGTTTATTCAGAGCTTCACGGAATGAGGCATCACGGATAGCTTCGAACGTCATAGACCTGAACAGCCTGAGACCGTGAGACATTTCTTAGCAGCTTCAGCCAGGGAGGATTGAAGACCCCGTATCTTCTTTGTTCGTTCGGGCCCCAATAAATATGGGTCACCCCGGCAGTCTTTGCAAGTGAGGACCAGTCTGAATCGCCTCGAAACATCCTTTCCAGCAGATTTTCTCTCGCTGTGCTGTCGATGCCATGTGACCAGAGATGACCGGTATAGCCCATCGCAACCTTTGCCCCCCAGAACATCGCTGGATGATTCGGCTCAGGAGCGACAGCCAGCACTGCATCAGACGGCAGGGAAGACAGGGCAGCTTTAGCGTCCCATATTTCTGCGGACCGATAAAGTTCGGTCCCGTGGCTGTTGCCCGGAAGAGAGGATATTAGCGAAATTGTGCCCGAAAAAAAAGCGGCGAAGGCAATTAACAGAGCGATCTCGGAAGGCAGTTTCATAACCCATGTTCTCCACGCAAGCCATGCGATTATAAGATATAACCAGATCAATACCTTTATATTGTCCCAGTCCCATGGGGCTACCATAACAAAGAGAAATACGATAAAGAGCATGAAAGACGAAACAGCCATCGGGCGAAGTGGAGCGAACTCCTTTTTAAAAACCTTATAAAGAGCGGCCGCTGCGAATATAAGCCACGGACCAAGATTAATCGTCCAGAATTTCCAGAAACTTTCCCCTGCCGCCGTCCACCAGGGCCGGATATGAAGGACGCCGGTTTTCGATAAGCCGCTTGTGGACAGGAAAAAAACAAGCCCGGCAGCAATCGCCGGCGCCGCGAGTTCAATAAGCAGCCCCGGCTTTTTGTAAAGGACGATGAGGATGCCGAATACCAAAGAGAGAATAAAAAAAGTATGCAGGTGAAACCACGCCAGGGATGCCCACAATGCGGCGCAAACAACCTTCTCCTCACGGCGGAGCGTCCTCTCTCCCATGAGAGCTTCTGTAACCATTTTTATCAGGTAGACGCCTGCCGGTATCGCAAAGAGAAATCCCCTCTGTGTTATCCAGAGAGAGAGGACAAAGCTCTTCCATGCGAGAGCATCCTGAAGGTCGAATATTGTGCCTGTCGTCAATGCCCTCCAGTTTGCCAATCCTCCATTGAGAAAAAAAGCACCGACACCCCACCATCCCATCCACCGGTGAAGCATCGAGACAGATGCAATTGTTGCGGCAAAGCCTGTCAAAAAAAGATGGCTGTCCGTTTGAACACCCAGGATTTCCCATAAAGAGTTATATATGTCCATTCCAAGGGGATACTTAAGAAGGTCTCCTGCAAAGCCGGGATTGTCCGGCCAGAAATGAGCTCCGGCGGCAAGATAGCGTATGTATTGCAAATGAAGGGAAAGATCTCCGAAATTATTTGCATGCAGCGTCTTTAAAGAGTGTTGGGAGTAATAAAGCAGATATAGAAAATGCTCAAGCCCCGCATAAATGATAAAACCATATAATAAGGCAGGCACAAACCTGATGTCAGGAAAAAGCTTCCTATCCTCCCTGAAGTTAAGCCATATGACCAGGCCAGAGGCGGCGCCCAATGTCAGGCTTGCAATGGCAACTAATGCGTTCAGCCTTCCTACAGCCATTCCAAGAGCTATCGCAGCAAAAGTCGAAACCGCCACGTGGACCAAAAAAGCGAGCGCCATTTTCTAAGTCCCCTTGTTTTCCGGCATGCCTGACGGTCCGAAGCCCGGCAGTTCTATTCCCTGGAAAAAGGTTTTTTTCAGATACACGACGATGGGCGCGCGGGCGTCCCTGAGTTCTATTACGCGCTGCCAGTACAGACCCCCATCGTCTTTATCTTCGTGCGTAACCTCAGTAAATATTACATCGCCCCCCTCGGCAAACGCCTTGCGAAAATCACCAAACCCGACATTGGGAAAACGTGAAAACAGCCAGGGCAGCGGCCATGCGTCACCCATGTTTATCTGAATCTTCATATTTTGAGCGCCCGGCGCAGAGCTGATTTTACTCTTTATCAGGTCCTCGATATCCTTCAGCCCGTTCTTTGTCTGGACATATACATAAGGCTCCGAAGGGTCGGTATAATGCATGAAATTCAACCTGACCGAGGATGCCGCAGAGTGCCCCGCGATGACTGCCACTGCGCACCAGGAAAGCCAGTAAATTGTCTTGTCGCGCCGCCGGGTAAAAATGAGTTCTATCCAGAGGCCGGCCGTAACGACAAAGGGCCATAAGATGGTGATTATACACCAGGGCGTCTTATAGGAGATGATGGAATAAACAAGCAGGTTGACTATCCCGAGGGCCGAAAAAAAACGCATCTTCCATGATCGGTCTAAAAGACCTGCGAACGCTCCGAGCAGACCCGGCAGAGCGGCCCATTCGTATCGTCCGAACAGATTGAGCCAGTATGTAAAGGGCTTGTCGTGGCCTGAACCGCCGATGCCTGTTTTTAGCCATGGCATCAGTGCGGAAAAGAAGTCTTTTGCCCCCTGCAGGTGATGAAAGAATCCTGTGAACAGCGTAAGCCAGACAATAGTGCAGACAAATACTATCTTCAGCAAAAAAGACTTGTCCATGGATTCTACTGACAATTCCGGAAGATACTCTGTCTTGCGGTCCTTAGGTTTAAGAATCCTGAGGGAAAGATCAGACCAGCCCCACGCCATCAACAGTGAAAATATCAGAATTACAAAAGTCTCCTTAAGCAGAATGCATCCGAGAAGACCGCCAAAAGACCATGTAATACCCTCCCTACCGGACGATTGTTTCATTCGCAGGAAACCCGTTACAAGAAGGATCTGAAAAAAAACAAATGCGGACTCATGGATGGCCGAGCGGCCGAAAAATATCATGCCCGGACTCAGGGCCAGCGCCGCCGCCGAAAAAAAAGTTGTGACGCGCCCCAGGAGATCGCGATTCCTGAGCATCAGCCAGACTGACAATGTCGAAAACAGGGCGGTTACAATCCTGAAGGAGCCAATGCCGAACCCGAAGATTTTCTCTGAAATCTGGAAGAGATAAAATAACAGCGGCCCATGATAGTTTTGAGGATCATATATATAGAAACCGTTTTCCCATATCTGATTAACAAAAAAACCATTTCCTCCTTCATCCGGGTGAGGGGGCTTAATAGAGATGTATGCGAAACAAAGGACGAACGAGGTTAAAAGAATCGACCAGCCGATTAATCTATCCTTGTCTTTCATCTCAAAAAATTATAGCAGATCACCTGAGACAAGGCATCGATCTAATCACCAAAAGAAATATTCAAAAATAAGTTTGATCCGCATTTCGCAAAGGCACTTCTGCTCATCCCGGGACAGGTACGTGATCGGCCGCCGGATTGCACCCGGAGGCTGCGGCATTCCCACAGATTTACCTTGACTAACCGGCTTTTTCTGTGATACAAAATGATCACGCGGGCTGGAAATCCGGACAGTGCAGGGCAAGGTTGCGAGATTATCCAGAATTTCTGAAGGAGGACATATGGCTAAGAAGATCGCTGTTGTGGTTAGAGACAGGCAGGCAGAGGCAGTAAGAATGGCTGTTGGGCTAACGCTGGCTGATGACGAGGTCAACGTCTTCATTATGGACAAGAAAATCGACATGTCTGATGAAGCCGTCTCGCTCAACGTAGAGACTTTAGGCGACCTCGACGTAAAGATCTATTCAAATAACCCTGAAAACCAGTTCGAGCAGATGAGCACCGGGGAGATAGCGCGCGCACTCGTCAATTACGACACAGTCATCCCTTATTAAATTTCTTCAGTCGCCCAAGCAATGCGCTTTACAGACGGCCTGAAAACGATCAGAAAAGACCGGCTTCAGGCCGTCTTTTTTTGCGCATAGTTTTATCTTATAGATTTTTTCTATGGATTTACGAAACTCACTGATTTTAATTAATAATTAAGCAATCTAAAGATATAATTTGACGTTGCAAATAGTTATGTCTTGATGCTATCTTAAGTTACATGTTTAGTGTTTCAAAAATGAACAAGGGGGGTGAGAAATGAAAAAAATGCGTTCGATGTCTTCATAGTTTAACGTGCCATAAACTAAACAAAGAATGTACGGGGAGAAAAAAAATGAAAAAAGGTTTGTTAATTGTTTTGATGCTGTCACTTGCCTTTGGGGGATATCTCGTATACACCACAGTTGATTCAAAAACTCCTGTAGTTGTTGCCGCAAAACAGACTTATTCAGCCACGGTATATGTCGCCGGACACGGCGGCCATTTCGCAAAGGTTGATGTCACCATAGACCCGAATAATGCCGATGATCCGATCAAGGTTGCTGCTCTGGATAAGGTTGACATTGGAGACACGAAGACTCATAAAACCCATGACGCACGTATCGATTCTAACGACAGCAATACCCTCTTCTGGTCGACATATCAGCTTGATCCAAATGGCAAGCAGCATGTCGGAAAGTCCGACCTAAAGACCGGCAAGGTAATTACAGATATTGCGATGGACACCGACAAGCGTTCCACCGGCGGTGAGAAGAAGATGCCGATCTATTGCGCATCGGGTCAGTCCAAGGAAAATTATATGCCTGTTTTCATGGGCAATGAGGCTTATGTTGATGTCTTCGATAAAAAGACGATGAAGCACAAGCACAGGGTATTTGTCAGCGACCTCGGATACAAGGCGGGCTCATATCAGTTTGTCCACGGGATCAACAGCAACAAGATGGACAAATTTATTCTCACCTTCACGATGAAGGGCGAAGACGGAAAGATGAACGGGAAGATCGACTTCGTGATGGTGGACCTCAACGAGCTCGACAAGGGCAAAATGAAAGAGATAAAGAGAGCAACATTTGCGGGAGAGCCGGGCAAGACAATCACCTTTAGAGAGTATTTCAGCCCTGACGACAAATATATCTTCCAGTCAGCCGGTGACAGGATGTGGGTCATTGACGCCAACACCCTCGCCAAGGTGGATGAGAAGATGAGCACCTCAGGTGAAAACCACGACGCGATGCCGACGCCCGACGGAAAGTACGCCCTTTTGACTGTCAGGAATGGAAAGATCGAAGCCTGTGACGCCGAAGGCAAGACCATTATGAAGGAGGGCAAGGCGGTAAACATTACCGACGGTCAACTCGTGCTCTATGATTTTGACGCAAAGAAGATAACAGGCAAGACGGCCTCTGTCTGCTTCGCATGCCATAAAGGCATGGGGCTTGGCGACAAGACCGCTATCCTCTGCGGACTGGACGCCAACTACAAAAAGAAATAAATAATCTCCCCTTCTTTCTATGCGGCCTTCGGGCCGCATAGAAAGAACATCTTTATATCCTTTATAATAACGAACCATGGCCGATTCCTTTACTCTTTTTTCGTTCGCAGCGAAGAATCTCAGAAGAAAACCCTTAAGGACGACAGTCCTGATACTCTCTATAGGATTGCTGGTGTCGGCCCTCGTCTTTGTCCTTTCCTTTGTCCGACGAGTTGATTCGGTCATAAAGGTCGCCTCTGACCGGCT
>JBAIXS010000067.1:0-2351 GCA_037916395.1 Candidatus Sulfobium mesophilum | reverse complement strand
TTTCGGTGTCGCTTTTCTGCTCGGCGTCTGGCTCCTGATATCCATCATCAGGTCAGGCAGACTTTGAAGATTTGAAACTTTTGTTCGATTCTCTATTCCCTCTTAATCTCGCCGGACTGAAATAAGGTACATTGCAGGTGAAAAGAGCCATATGTTATAAAATGTATAGAGGCGTTGGCCGCAAAGGACAGCGGGACTTTTGCGGAGAGGACATTTCATTTATCAGACGAAAAAAATCAGGGATGTTCCTGAGGGGTAATCAGAGGTGCTTGCATGAAGACAGCGGATAAGAGGAATTCGGGGATAGCATTAATAGGGGATTTGCCATGGGGCAGCCACTTCTGTCAGTTTTACCGCACGAAGAAGGATTTGCTCGATATAGTCGTGCCCTATTTCAGGGCCGGACTGGAGGGCAATGAGCTCTGTGTATGGGTAACCTCCGACTTTGTAAACGATGAGGAGGCGCGGAGAGCTTTAAAGAAAGGCGTCCCCGGCTTCGCCGAATATATGGGGAAAGAGCAGATGGAGATATTTCCATATACCGACTGGTATCTAAAGGGCGGAAAATTTGACCTCAGGCGTACGCTCGACATGTGGATGGAAAAGCATGGACAGGCGTTGTCGAAGGGACATGCGGGCCTGAGAGTCAGCGGTAATCCTTACTGGATCGACAACAAGAAGGACTGGGATGACTTTGCCTGCTATGAGGCGGAAATCAACAAGGTTATCGGCGGCACCAAACTGCTGGTGCTCTGTACATACTCTCTCAGGAAATGCGGTGTTGTAGAGATAATGGACGTAGTCAAGAACCACGAGTTTGTCCTTGCGATGAACCGCGGCACGTGGCAGATTGTCAGGACGCCCGGCTTCGGCCACAGCCATGCGTCATAGTTCGATGCGGATAGGCTCCGCACATTCAGGACTGCTCAGCCGTCAACGTTATGCAGTTTGATAAGCGAAAATCAGGCATCTCTTTAATTGACGATCTGCCCTGGGGCAGCCATTTCTGTCAGTTTTACCAGAACACTGAAGACCTTGGTGAAATACTCATGCCTTTTTTCAGGGCAGGGCTTGAGAACAACGAATTCTGCGTATGGGTAACACCGGACACCCTTGGCGCAGACGAAGCTGAGGCTGCCCTTGGAAAAGCAGTGCCTCATTTTGGTGACTACGCAAGGAACGGACAAATAGAGATTATTCCAGCCGCCAGGTGGTATGCGGCGGGCGGAAAATCCGGCAGGTCTGTTGTATCGAGGGTTGATAAGGCGGTCACCGCCGGGTTTGATGGCCTTAGGCTAGCCTGCAACGTCTTCTCCGGAAAGAAAGGCCGAAGGGCTTTGACCTGTTATGGGACTGATGTCGTAAGCAGATATCACGTAATTGGGGTATTCACCTACCCCCGCGATGAGTTCGACGCGATCGGTCTGATGGATGTCGTAAAAAACCACCGGTTTGCGCTTCTAAAGAATGCAGGCAGGTGGGAGATAATCGAGAGCTCAGGAGCCCGGACAATCAGGGACGCTCTTAAAAGGAGCGAGGAAGAGCTGCAATCCCTTTTCAGCAATATGTCGGAAGGGTTTGCCTACCACAGGATGATCCTTGATGACAAGGGAAACCCATGCGATTATGTCTTCCTTAATGTAAACGAAGCGTTCGAAAGGCTTACCGGCCTCAGGAGGGAAAACATCGTCGGCAAAAAAGTTACCGAAGCCCTTCCGGGTATTGAAAACGATGATGCCGACTGGATCGGAAGATACGGAAAAGTTGCGTTGACAGAAAAACCCGATCATTTTGATATTTACTCAGAACGGCTCGGGAAGTGGTATTCGATCTCGGCCTTCTGTCCGCATAAAGGCTATTTTGCAGTTACGTTTAGCGACATCACCGAGCGCAAGCAGGCGCTTGAGTCGCTTGCTTCAAGCGAAGAGCGCTTCCGCTCGTTGGCCGAAACCGCATCCGACGCCATAATTTCGGCAGACAGCGACGGAAAAATTTTTTTCTGGAACAGGGCGGCTGAATCAATGTTCGGCTATTCGTCTTCCGAGGCATTCGGCAGGCCGCTGACGATGATAATGCCGGGACGCTACTGTGAAGACCATGAGAAAGGAATGGGCCGGTTTATTTCAACAGGCATGGAGCGTGTTATAGGCCGCTCTGTTGAATTCGCGGGACTGAGGAAAGACGGGGTCGAATTCCCGCTGGAACTTTCTCTTTCCAGGTGGAATACGCGGCAAGGCCTGTTCTTTACCGGCCTTATCCGCGATATTACGGAGCGCAAATGGGCTGAGGAAGAAATAATGAGACTGAACGAGGAACTGAAACAGCACGTTATCCACCTGGAAGCCGCCAAT
>JBAIXS010000066.1:0-3532 GCA_037916395.1 Candidatus Sulfobium mesophilum | reverse complement strand
ACGACACCGATGAGCTTTTGCGCCACGTCAAACGCAATTATGCACGCAGGCGCCAAGCCCGTGTTTGTGGATGCTGAAGAGGAGACAGGGAACATAAACGCAGATCTTATAGAGCGGGCCATTACCGAAAAGACGAAGGCAATTATTCCTGTCCACCTATACGGCCAGATGTGTGATATGAAGAGGATCAGGGAAATTGCCGACAGGCATAACCTTAAAGTCATTGAGGATGCGGCACATTCCATTGAGTCCTCAAGAAACGGTGTCAGAGTAGGTGAACTGGCGGATATAGCCTGCTTCAGCTTTTATGCCACTAAAAACATCACTTCAGGCGAAGGCGGCGCCCTTACAACCGGCAACAAGGATCTTGCCGAGCGAATAAGAATGCTGAGGCTTCACGGGATCGATAAAGGGGCCGCAGACAGATATACAAAACGCTACGAGCATTGGGATATGCCGATATTGGGCTGGAAGTACAATATGGACAATATTCAGGCCGCCCTTCTCATAGGCCAGCTCGGCAGGATCGAAAGCCTCATGGGCAAAAGGGATTACCTCTGGAGTGAGTATGAAGAGGCATTGCGTGACATCGGGGGTCTAAGAATCTTAAAGACCCTGCCGGGTGTAAGACATGCGCGCCACCTTTTCACGGTCCTGGTCGACCCTGCGCGAAGAGATGAAATACTTTGGGCGCTTCAGCGGAGGGATATCGGCGTGGCCGTCAACTACAGGGCCATTCATCTTCTGAAGTACTACAGGGATACCTTTGGCTTTCGGGAAGGGGCTTATCCGGTCGCTGAGGACATAGGCAGAAAAACGATATCTTTGCCTTTTCATACCTTCCTCACAAAAGAGCAGATAGAATATGTCGCGCAGGCGCTCAGGGAAGAGCTTTCACATTAAAAAGTAAGGAGATATAAATGAAATCAGTCCTTGTTACCGGTGGGGCGGGCTTTATCGGCAGCAATTTTATCAGGCACATATTTCATAAGTATCCTGACTATAAGATCATTGTCCTCGATGCGCTGACCTACGCAGGAAACATCGAAAATATTCCGGCAGAGATCCGCGATTCGGGCAGGTTCGAATTCTGGTACGGCAACCTCAACAACCTTGACCTCGTCGATGACCTTGTTGAAAGGTCGCAGATAATCGTGCATTTTGCCGCTGAAACGCACGTGGCCCGTTCTTTATATCTCAATCGAGTCTTTTTCATTACAGATGTCCTTGGGACGCAGTCGATCGCCAATGCCATCCTGAAACATTCCGACACTGTTGAAAGGTTCATCCATGTGTCGACTTCCGAAGTGTACGGGACAGCGCTTAAGGAACCCATGGACGAAGACCACCCGATCAATCCCACTACGCCATACGCGGCTGCGAAGGCGGGGGCGGACAGGCTGGTCTCTTCCTATGTGCAATCTTATGGAATTCCGGCGGTCATCGTAAGACCGTTCAATAATTATGGTCCCCGTCAGCACCTGGAGAAGGTTGTCCCCCGCTTTATCACAAGTGCGATTTTGGGTGAGCCTTTTACGATACACGGCGACGGTTCCGCTGCGCGGGATTGGCTCTTTGTCGAAGACACGGCCGAGGCGATAGACAACATTGTGCATGCGCGCCTTGATGCCGTCAAGGGAGAAGTGATTAATCTGGGAACCGGGATTAGCCTGAGCGTCCTGGATATCGCAAAAAAAATTATGAGTATATTCGGCCTTGATGGCAGCCATCTGACCTATATTGATGAAAGATTTGGCCAGGTCCAGAACCATATCTCTTCTACGGAGAGGGCCGAAAGACTGCTTGGCTTCAGGGCCCATACCATGTTTGACGATGGTCTGCAGAAAACTGTCGAGTGGTATAAGAGCAATAGGGGGCTATGGGAAAAGCAGATGGCGATGAGAAAAGTGCCGATAAAGAACAAGTCCGGAGAAATTGTCTGGTATTAACCGGCCGGATATATTTTGTATAAATCAACAGCCTCAAAATAGTATTTGCCAATCGACTCCTATGTCCGTCATGCCGGACTCGATCCGGCATCCAGTGTAGTGTCTTATAAACAAATGGTGTTATTCCAAACATCAGAAAATCCCTCCTGACCTCCCTTTTTCAAAGGGAGGCAATTCCCCTCTTTGAAAAAGATGGGTAAGGGGAGATTTTTATAAAACCAGCCATTTGAAGGAAACTACACTAGTGACTTTCAAAGACGGCACAACTGGATTCCGGCTCAACACACTCCCGGAATGATAACATGAAAAAGTGCACCTCCGTTAGAGGGCGATAGTATTAAACTATCCCCTACGATCTCAAAGATCATATTAGGAGGTGCACAAATGAAGTATATGGGAATTGATTACCACAATCAATACTTTGTTACGACGACGATGGATGAGAAGGGCAAGGTTCTGAGCAAGGAAAAAGTATCGACGGATAGGGATTCGATACGAGGTTATTTTAAGAAAGCAGGAGCAACAGAAAAATTGAAAGCGGTTATGGAGGCATGTTACGGCTGGGAGTACTTTTATGACGAGGTTGAAGGTCTGGTTGATGAGCTGATCATGGCGCATCCTTTAAAGACCAGGCTGATAGCGGAGGCAAGGATCAAGACGGACTCGATAGATTCCGAGACACTAGCCCATCTGTTGAGGGCAGATCTTATACCGCAGGCATATGCCCCATCAGCTGAAACGAGGGACCAAAAGAATCTGCTTCGGTATCGTTCATCACTTACGGCCATAAAAGTGAGGATTAAGAACGTGATACACTCGGTTTTAGCGAGGAACCACATAGAGGACAAGAGCTTTAAGCAATTGAGCGATAAATTTGGGAAAAAGGGGCTGGCCTATATGCGTTCGATGACCCTTAGGGGTAATGATACTGAAATATTGAACCGATATCTTGATCTGTTAGGAGAAACTGATTTAAAGATAAAGGCAGCAGAAAGCCGGATACGGGAGATCTGCAGGCAAGACGAGATATGCGGACTCCTTGGCAGTATTCCTGGGATCGGAGATATTCTTGCAGTGACTATCCGGTATGAGATAGACGATATCTCACGATTTATCTCTCCGGGGAAGCTGTGTTCATATGCCGGGCTTGTGCCGTCTACATATTCAAGCGGCAACCGTACATTTCAAGGGCGGATAATCAAACAGGGCAATAAATGGCTCAGATGGGCGTTGGTCGAGGCAGCCCAGCGTGCGCCGCTTTCTGATATGTGGTTGAGAGAGTTTTATAACAGGATATCGAAAAAAGGGAGAAATATTGCCAGAGTGGCCGTAGCACGAAGACTGTTGGAGATCATTTACCGGATATGGAAGGAGCAGAAGCCTTATTATAAGAAACCTGTAACGGTCGCCCTGTAAGTCGTCTAGCCATAAAGGGCTCTTGGAATGATTAGGGGACCGTTACCGAAAGTTAACGTGCGCATCAAAGCGCGGATAGATGACTGGTACTAAGACCTAAGGCAAAAACAGGGTATAGTGCGCTATGGGTTGAACAAAATAAATCAATCTAGGCGCATATAAGGAGG
>JBAIXS010000065.1:0-1679 GCA_037916395.1 Candidatus Sulfobium mesophilum | reverse complement strand
GATCTAAACTTTCGCCCGAGAAGTTTTGTATCCTTTCAATGTATTCCCGGGAATGCACGAGGGCGATTTCGTCGTAGGATGCCCGCTTCGGTCGTATCTGGATGAGGTTGTCCCAAAGCCCCGCGGTCTTCAGCACCTCTATGACAGAGGTAAGCCGCTCCGTCCTCTCCGGATGCCAGGGAGGAGGCATATGCTTGAGAAATATGTCGTCATAAACAAATCCGACCTTGTTCATAAAAAAATTATACATTAAAACCGGGAAACTTCCGAAACTGGCAGGCTCATAACTCTTTATACCTCCCGAATGGCAGACGTTATCGGCTTGTCCTACTCCCTCAGGCTTATCTTAGCAACCTGATTCGGCAACAAACAAAAGGGCATGAATAACCAAGCCTGCATGGTCCTTGGCCGGACCTGCATATCAAGACACACTACCCGGCAAGTTCAGAATCTTTTTGAAAGTCGCAACGGCGGCAAGAATAGGATAGATTATAGATAACGGCATAAGGAGGTTATTGAATGGATATTGTTTTGGATAGTATAGAAGTCCGCATTCTGGGCTGCCTCATCGAAAAGGAGATCACAACGCCTGAGTATTACCCTCTTTCGTTGAACGCCCTGACAAATGCATGCAACCAGAAATCAAACCGCAGGCCTGTGCTTACAATTGATGAAACAAGAGTGTCAGAAGGGCTGGAAGGGCTTCGCCAAAAAGGGCTCGCCCGTGAGACGCAGACCTCCGGAAGCCGTGTACCCAAGTACCTGCACGAATTACTCTCCCGGTTCGATTTATCCAGTCAGGAAACCGCGATTTTGTGCGAGCTGATGCTGCGCGGCCCTCAAACCCCCGGGGAACTCCGGTCTAATGCGGAAAGAATGGCGCCCTTCAAAACACTGGGGGAGATCGAAGAGACGCTTATTGGTCTGATGCAGCATGACCCGCCCCTCGTTACAAAGCTGCAAAGGGAAGCCGGAAGGAAAGAATCGCGATACGCGCATCTCTTCTTGCCGGAGACAAGCGGGGAAAAGACCGTCGATGCCCTCTCTGCAGGGTCTGGGCACGAGACCACCTCAGGCGAGGCTATCCAAAGGTTAGAGGATGAAATCTCGCGGATAAGAATGGAACTGGAAGAACTCAGACAGGCATTTGACCGGTTTAAATCGCAATTCTGATCTGTCTTTACGCCTTCTTTATATGCGAAAAGTTCAAAGAGAAATTGCATTGCGGGCAAATGGATTTAGCCGCCGGCAAAAATGTATGATAAACAATGGGTCCGAGGTTATACCTGAAATTAGGAGATACCGTTAAACATAGGCGGTATAAATATTGGGGGAGGGGTCAGGTAGTCGAAGAAAAACACTCTGTTTTATCAGGCGGCTTCTGTATGGTAAGGATCCTCTTCGACGACGGAAAGGAACGCTCCTTTATTAACGACCTCGATAACGAGTGCTGCTGTTACTATGCGGGCGTAAGACTTCTTTAGCCCAGATTATTCATAAATTTTACAGAATGTCAGAAAGGACAAAGTATTTGAGCGGTTTTATTTTCCCGATACTCATACAGTATGTCTTTTTCATGATAAAGAGGAAAAATTCCTCGGAGGTCGAAGACCGAGAATGAGCGAAGGTACTATGTCCTTTCGTTATTGCCATAGATTGTGAATAATTTGGGGTTAGAA
>JBAIXS010000064.1:0-9074 GCA_037916395.1 Candidatus Sulfobium mesophilum | reverse complement strand
CTCTATCTTTTTCAGCTCTCTGAGAACGTCTTCAGTGCAGTTGCGGCCTGCGCCGCCGTTTTTCGTTTTTTCGAAATCACGGTAAAAGGACGGGATCTTGATATATCCGAAGTTGCCGCCATTTTTTTCATCCCTCAGGGATGCCCCTTTGACAAAGGAATCTTCAAGCTTGATGACATCGCGTATTATGGAAATAACCAGCTGGTTGCCGTCAGGCTTTTTGATCGCGAGCCTAACCTCAGTGCCTTTTCTACCCCTGATCAGTTTTATCGCGTCCTTGACGCTCATATAAGTAATATCGACGAGGTCCCTGTCCTTCTCCCCTACTTTCAGGATAAGGTCCTCAGGATGAAGGCTTCCCTGCTTGGCCGCCGGACTTCCGGGTACGACGGACGTAACTTTAATATAGCCGTCTTCCTCCTTAAGCGTGGCGCCGATGCCTTCCAGGGTACCCCTCATGCCAATGTCAAAATCTTCTTTGTTGGCAGGGGGCATATATTCAGTGTGAGGATCGAACGTCTTCGTTATGGCATTTAAGAAAAGCTCGTAATGCTCCCTCTCTTTTCTGTCCCTGATCCTGGAAAAAAATGTTTTTTGGCTGCGCTGCACCCGCTCCCGTGCCTCCCGCTGGAGAACCTGGGGTTTTTTAGATTCTCCCTTAATGTCCTTATCCTGAGCAGCAGCGTTTTCCTGCAAATTGAGATACTGCTGAAGCACCTCAAGCTTTAAATATTTTCGCCAGCGTTCCCTTAACTCCTTTTCTGTCTCACAGTAACCGATCTTCTCAGGGTCGGTTTCATAATATTCCTCTGTCGAAAAATCAAAATCTTCATTTAATATCTCAGACGCCATTTTTTCTGCTTCAGCCGCCCTGCGACCGAGGATATCGCTGGCAAGAAGCGGTAGCTCGAATGTGCCGTTTCTTATTTCATCGTCGATCCGTTCGGAATAAAACGAAAGTTTTTTCACATCCTTAGCCAGCAGCAAAAGCTTCCTGCCGTCAAGCAGTTTCAGGTATTGGGAAAAAGCCTCCCTTGAAAGAGCATCGTCAATCTTTTTGTGGCTGAAGTGAAGTTTGGTTAAATCCTGGCGGATCATGGACGCGAGTATCTTAGCCCTTTGATATTCAGGCCCTTGCGCATCATATGCCCGGCCGGAACTGCCCGCGAAGAACAGAGAGAGGACAACGGTCAAAAGAACGAGATTTCTTAACAGGGAGCTCTTTGCGGAATTCATAGTGCGTTAATTAAAAGTGAACTCTTCTTTTTAATCTGATTACTGTGCTGCATTCAACCACAATGTTTAATGTTACAAATTAACTTCATGCATTTGCAAGTCAGACGCGTCCTTCAATTTTTTGATTACGACCATTACTGACTTCCATTGACAAAGAAATACAGATTTACTATAGTAAAATGTAAGTAAGTGCTAACATTTAGACTGTCATGACTAAGGACACAAAAGAAAAGATACTTGATGCCGGGCTGAGCCTTTTTTCCAGGAAGGGTTACATAGGCGCCACAACAAAGGAGATTGCCAGGAAGGCAGGAGTTGCCGAACTGACGCTATTCAGACATTTTTCTTCAAAAGAGAGGCTGTTCGAAGAAGCTATCAAAAGGCGGTCTTTTCTTCCCACCCTTAAGGGACTCCTGCCCGAACTCAGGGGCCTTACGTACACGGATGCTCTGACCGAAATTGCTTACCGCTATCTGGAGAGACTTTCCGAAAGAAGAGAGCTTATAAAGATAATGCATTCGGAAATCCATCTTTACCCGGCCAAAGTAAGAGAGATGCAGCAGAAGTTTGTTGGAGAGATAGTCGGCACGCTGGCATCCTATTTCAAGGGGTTGCAGGAAAAAAAGATGTTGACTGAATTTGACCCGGAACTGGGAGCCCGTGCTTTTCTGAGCATGTTTTATTCTTACTTTACATCGCAGGAATTCATGAGCGAAAAGAAGCAGAGGTTTTCCGACAAAGATGAAGTGGTCGCTGCATTCGTAAAGATATTTGTGTCGGGAACGGCAATCACGAGACAGGCGAATGAAACCGGCGGGAGTGAGAGACATGAACATTAACGCTATTCTTCTTAAAATGCCTTTGAAAGGACCACGACGACTGCAATGAAAAAGATTATCATCGGCGTTGCTATTTTAGTGCTTATAGGGGTTGCCGCCTTTTTCGTAATCAGGGGCAACGGGAATGCTCCGCAGTTCAGGACTGAAAAGATCGCCAAAGGCGATCTGACAACAATGGTTACGGCTACCGGGACAGTAAATGCCGTGACGACTGTTCTTGTTGGAACTCAGGTTTCAGGAACAATAAAGACGTTGTATGCCGACTTTAATTCACATGTTAAGAAAGGACAGATCATTGCACAAATAGACCCCGCTCTTTTTCAGGCGCAGGTCGAACAGGCGAGGGCGAATGTTGTTACGTCCAAAGCAAACCTTGTTAAGTCCGATGTGTCGGTGGTGGACACAAAGCGCACCCTGGAGCGCAACCGCGAACTCTTCGCCAAAAATCTGATTGCCCGGTCGGACCTGGATACGGCCCAAACCAACTATGACGCCGCCGTTGCCCAGGTCAAGGCCAATAAGGCGCTGGTTGAACAGGCCGCTGCGGCATTGAGCACGGCTGAGACGAACCTGGCATATACGCGCATTCTTTCACCGGTGGACGGTGTTGTCGTCTCGCGCAACGTAGATGTTGGACAGACCGTGGCGGCGAGTTTCCAGACGCCGACTCTCTTCACTATCGCCCAGGACCTCACCAAGATGCAGATAGACAGCAGTGTGGCCGAGGCCGACGTAGGCAAAATAAAATTGGGCCAGGAGGTCGACTTTACCGTAGATGCCTATCCAGATATCACATTCAAAGGGAAGGTATGGCAGATCCGGATTGCTCCGATAACCGTGCAGAATGTTGTTACATACGACGTTGTAATCCTTATTGATAATCAGCAGATGAGGCTTATGCCGGGCATGACCGCAAATGTATCTGTAATAGTGGATGAGAAAAAGGACGTAATCAAGATTCCGAATGCTGCTCTGAGGTTCCGGCCTGCCGACAGGACAAAGGCGGCGGCAACGAGCGTGACGAAGGGCCGGCCTGATGCCAAGGCCAAGGGAGGTGGCGCCGAAAGAGGACCGGCGGTATGGATAATTGATAACGGAAAACCGAAACGTCTAAGCGTTAAGACGGGGATAAGTGACGGGAGCTATACAGAGCTTGTTTCAGGCGAACTGAAGGAAGGCCAGGATGTAATCGTCGAGTCCATCAGCAAAACTAAGCAGGAGCTCCCGAAAGCCCCGAGGATGTTCTGAAGTGGCTCTTATAGAAGCAAGAGAAATCGATAAGGCTTACAGGCTCGGTGATTTTGAGCTGCATGCACTGGACAAGGTCTCCTGTTCTATTGAAAAAGGTGAGTTCGTTGCAGTGATGGGGCCTTCGGGCTCCGGCAAGTCGACTTTTATGAATGTCCTGGGATGTCTGGACAAGCCTACAGCCGGCCGCTATCTCCTTGAAGGCATCGACGTCGGGAGTCTTGACAGAGACGAACTTGCCGGGATACGCAACAAGAAGCTGGGCTTTGTCTTTCAGGGGTTTAATCTTCTTTCGCGTACCTCGGCCGTCGAAAACGTCGAACTGCCAATGCTTTACGACGGCCTGACTTCAAAGGAAAGAAGATCCAGGGCCCTGGAAGCGCTTGCGAACGTGGGTCTCGAAGGAAGAGAAGGACACCATCCAAATCAGCTATCGGGCGGCCAGCAACAGAGGGTTGCGATTGCCAGGGCCCTGGTGAACAGCGCACCCATTATACTTGCAGACGAACCTACCGGCAATCTCGATACGAAGACAAGCGTGGAGATTATGGAGCTTTTCGTGAGACTTAATACGGAGTCCGACATAACCATCATCCTTGTTACCCACGAGCCTGATATCGCCGTTTATAGTAAAAGGGTTATCCGTTTTCTGGACGGCCATATCACGAGTGATGCACTGAAAGAAGCAGGAGCATGATCAATATTCCCTCCACGGTAAAAATATCTCTCAGGGCCCTTAAGGTTAACAAGATGCGCTCGGGTCTTACCATGCTCGGCATTATCATCGGCGTCGGAGCGGTAATTGCAATGCTGGCTGTGGGCACAGGCGCGAGTATGCAGATTGCAGCGCAGATTTCAAGCATGGGCAGTAATCTTCTTATGATTCTTCCGGGCGCAACAACATCCGGCGGTGTGAGGATGGGCGCCGGAACACAACCCACATTAACGCTGGGAGATGCCGACGCTATACAGAAGGAGTCGCCTGCGGTCTCGGATGTAGCCCCTGTTCTAAACGGTGTAGCGCAGGTTGTGTATGGCCATCAGAACTGGTCTACCGGAATAATTGGGACTACGCCGAGCATGTTGAACGTGAGGGACTGGCCGCTTTCATCTGGAAGGTCTTTCACGGACCAGGACATAAAAAGCGCCGCAAAGGTCTGCCTGCTTGGGCAGACCGTTGTGGATAACCTGTTCGGCGACGAGAATCCGGTAGGGCAGGTCATAAGGATCAAGTCGGTGCCGTTCCTGGTGGTCGGAGTGCTGGATGAAAAAGGCCAGTCCCCTAACGGTCAGGACCAGGACGATACGATTTACATACCTGTGACTACCGCCCAGAAAAAACTTTTCGGTACCTCTTTCCCGGGTATGGTCAGGATACTAATGGTTAAGGCAAAAAGCGCAGAAGACCTCGGCCCTGCTGAAAAGCAGATAAATGAGCTTCTGAGACAGAGACACCACATTGGACAAAAACAGGACAACGATTTTACCGTGAGGAACCTGACGCAGGTTATGCAGGCTGCCGAACAATCTACAAAGGTGATGACGATGCTTCTCGGCGCGATAGCATCAGTGTCACTCCTTGTCGGAGGAATCGGGATTATGAATATCATGCTTGTCTCGGTTACCGAACGGACAAGAGAAATCGGCATCAGGATGGCGGTCGGAGCAAAGACGTGGGACATAAGGCTCCAGTTTATAATCGAAGCCCTTACTTTATCGCTAACAGGAGGCGTAATCGGCATTATCTTCGGCATCTCGGGGTCGGAGATACTTGCCGTGGTTTTCGGATGGACTACGGTCGTGTCTCCTCTGTCGGTTGTTCTTGCATTCGGGTTTTCCGGCCTCGTCGGGATATTTTTCGGCTTTTACCCGGCATACAAGGCATCCCTCCTCGATCCGATTGAGGCGTTGAGATATGAATAACCTGAGCAAAGGAAAGATTATATTTGGCGCTTTTCTCTTTGCGTACATTATCTGCGGTTTGCTTTCTGTGGAGAAAGCATCCGCCGAAGTGCTCACTCTTTCCGAAGGGTTGAGGCTGGTCACACAAAACAGCAGACTCATAAAGATATCTGCCAGTGATGAAAAGATATCCGAGGCCGAAGCAGCCGTGGAGAAGTCGAGACTGTTCCCCACTGTAAATGCATCTGCGAGCGGCACGGCGCTGGCTCATCAGCCGGGGGCGATATTCGGCGATTTCGTTGTGCCCGTTTCCCAGAAGGACTTTTATGCATACAACGTCAATATCCGGCAGACCCTATACGATTTCAGGGAAAACGCTTCCCGTTACGAGTCGGCAATTATGAAAGTGGAGTCGAAGAAACTTGAGACGCGCAGGGTCAGGAACCTTGCGGCAATTGAATTTGCGGTCATTTATTTCGATATCCTGGAAGCAGATAAGATGGTGCACGTAGCTGAAAAAGAAGTGGAGAGACTGGAATCTCATCTGCGGGATGCGACGAGTCTCTATGCCGAAGGTGCAATCACCAGGAACGACCTGCTTCAGGCTGAGGTGAGGCTTTCAGACGCAAGACAGAGGCTCCTGACCGCAAGGGCAGGGAGGGAGTATAATGCCTTCCGCATTAACAGCGCTCTTGTCAGACCCCTAAAGACCATTGTGGAGGTCGTAGACGTCAGAGAGGTGCCAAGGGAAATATTCGATGTACATATGGAACTGGAAAAGGCCTGGGAGGCTGCCGAAAAACAGAGGCCGGAGATACTAATTGCCGATGCAATGCTCAGGTCTCTTGACCTCGACGAAGCAGCAAAGAAGGCTGAGTTCTACCCGAAGATCTTTATACAAGGCTCTTATGATTATGAGCAGAACCGTTATATGACCAGTCAGGGAAATTGGGGCGCTACGCTGGGCCTCGGCATCAATCTCTTCAGCGGCGGAAAGACGAAGGCCGAGGTGGCGAAAATCCTGTTTCAGAAGGACAGACTTATTGAGCAGAGGAACAGGCTGGTCGATGAGATAAGACTCGAAGTTGAAAAATATATCCTCGATACAAAAACGGCCCGTGATAGAGTGACAGTAACTAAGGATGCCGCAAGGCAGGCGGAGGAGAACCTTAGAATAAACAGGGCAAGATACGCAGAGGGAGTCGGAACGGCGACCGAGGTGCTCGATGCCGTAACACTGTTGTCAGTTGCCGAAACGAATTACTATAGATCGGTTTATGATCTGGGGAAATCCGAGATATCGGTGCTCTATGCGATAGGGAAGGACCTGACGGATGTGTATTGATAAGTTGCTATGTTTTGTCATTCCCGCTTGTCGGAAATCTTTCTTCAAAGAAGGTTGCCGGGCAAGCCGGCATGACAGAAGCTGAGGGCCATCTCAGCTGAGAAATAACCGATGGTGAGGACAAAATGGATGAAATAAAACAGACAGAGGGAAATCAGCCGGTCAGTAACAGCCAGAAAAGAAAAAAGGCGGCGCTGGTTGCCTTTGCGTCCCTTGCCGTCATCGGGGCGGTTGTAGTCTTCTTCTATTTGCAGTATAAGGGTACCCATATTGCCACCGACGACGCCTTTATAGACGGTCATATACATACCATAGCGGCAAAGATCAGCGGCACGGTGAAGACAGTGTTTGTGGATCAAAACCAGGCAGTCAAAAAGGGGGATCCACTTATCGAAATCGACCCAGTCGACTACGACGTAAAGGTCAATGAGGCTGACTCAGCGGTTAACGCCGAAAAGGCGAAGCTTAGCGAGAGGGAATCCGCTATTGAGGCGGCTAAAAAGCTGTTGACGGAATTGGGCGCCAGGCTTGAGGGGGCGCGGGCAAATGTACAGTTGCATGAGGCCAATTTCAGACAGGCTGAGCTTGACCTGCGAAGGGCCGAGGGCCTTTTCAAGAAGGATACGATCTCAAAGGAAAAGCTCGAAAGAGCTCAGACAGCTTATGACGTTTCGGGGGCTCAGCTCAAATCCTCCCGGGAGGCCCTTAAACAGTCCGAAGTGGCCCTTGAAACCCAACGGGCAGTTGTCAGACAAGCCGAAGCGGCGAAGATTACACAGGCGGCGACTGTGAAGCAGAAAGAGGCGACCCTGGAAACGGCAAAATTGAATTCCGGCTACACAAGGGTTGTTGCGCCTGTAGATGGATATGTAACGAAGAAATCTGTTGAGGTGGGCAATCAGATTCAGCCGGGACAGCCAATTATGGCGGTAGTCCCCCTTGGTGATATTTACGTGACTGCGAACTATAAGGAGACGCAGCTTGAAAAGGTGAGAGCCGGCCAGAAGGTCGACATCAAGGTGGATACTTATCCGGGGAAGGTCTTTAAAGGCAAAGTCGATAGCATCATGGCCGGGACGGGGGCAGTGTTTTCGCTTTTTCCTCCGGAAAACGCCACCGGCAATTTTGTTAAGGTCGTACAAAGGATACCTGTAAAGATTGTCTTTGAGAAAGATGCCGACCCCGAGCACGTTTTGCGTATGGGTATGTCAGTGGAGCCGACCGTTATTGTAAAGAAATAGCCAGGAGAACGAGGTTGTTTCCTATGCCCATGTGAAGCATATCATGAACGACTGGAAAGAGAACATCTATTTTGTCCTTGTGGAGCCGAAGGAACCTGGAAATATAGGAGCATCCGCGAGGGCGATAAAGAACATGGGGTTTAAGAAACTTTGTCTTGTTAAACCGCCGCCCGAGATGTCTGATGAGGGCAGGTGGTTTGCCAGAAATGCTCATGATGTGCTCGATGCGGCGGAAGTCTACGATTCCCTGGAAGACGCGATTAGGGACAAGGCCCTTGTCGTTGGAACTACAAGGAGGAAGGGCAAGAGGCGGGGCGTAATATTGCCTGTTGAAAAAGGAGTGATAAGAATTTGTGATATAGCCGCTAAAAACAAGGTTGCGGTCCTCTTCGGGAGGGAGGCGAGGGGCCTCTTTAACGAAGAGGTGGAGGAATGCGGTTTCATGCTCAACATCCCGTGCAGCAAGATGCAGCCCTCCCTGAATCTGGCCCAGGCGGTTCTCCTTACAGCATACGAACTATCGAAATGCGGATATGAGCCTGAAGATGCAGACGGAGAGATCGGAAAGAAGAAATTGAATAACTGGACCCTTAGAGGAGATCTTTCGTCACACGGAGAGGTCGATTCTTTGTACGAAAGAGTCTCAGCCATACTGGAGCTCCTGGATTACATCCCGCGGGGCGACAGGAACCTAAAGGGAAAGATCATCGCCAATCTGAAGCATTTCATCGGCCGTGCGGGGCTTACCGAGTGGGAGCTGAACATGCTCCACGGGATCTGCACCCAGATAGAAAAGAAGGTGCCTAAAAGAGGAGCATCATCAAAAACGGCATCGACAGCCGGGGACTCCCATGAATAAGTGGTCCAAATGGATCATAGCGCTGACCGTAATGCTTCCGACTCTGATCGAAATCATCGACACCTCTGTGGTGAACGTATCGCTTGATCACATACGGGGCAGTCTTTCTGCAGGCATTGACGAATCGACTTGGACAATTACCTCTTATCTGGTCTCAAACGCTATTATCATTCCAATGACCGGCTGGCTCAGCAGACTCTTTGGCAGGAAACGATACCTTCTCTTCTCAATAACCCTGTTCACGCTGAGTTCTCTGCTCTGCGGTTCCGCATGGAACCTTCAGAGCCTCGTTTTTTTCAGGATTCTCCAGGGCATCGGCGGCGGCGCTTTACAGCCGATATCCCAGTCCATACTGCTTGAGACGTTCCCCCGCAGGCAGCACGGCATGGCAATGGCCCTTTTCG
>JBAIXS010000063.1:0-15789 GCA_037916395.1 Candidatus Sulfobium mesophilum | reverse complement strand
CCGGCGAGATAGTCATAATAAACGAAAAGGGGATTACATCCCTTAAGGCCCTCCCCGGCACTGAGAAGGCCTTTTGCATCTTTGAGTTCATTTATTTTTCAAGGCCCGACAGCAATATCTTCGGGGGACAAAACGTAAACAGCATCAGAAAGGAATTCGGCAGACAGCTTGCAAGGGAGTCGAAGATAGAAGCCGATCTTGTGGTACCGGTCCCGGACTCAGGCGTGCCCGCAGCCATCGGGTTTTCAGAGGAGAGCGGGATTCCTTTCGATTTTGGTCTGATCAGAAATCATTATATCGGCAGGACCTTCATCGAGCCCAAACAGAGCATCCGGCATTTCGGGGTGAAGATAAAGCTCAATCCGGTCAGAAAACTCATCGAGGGGAAAAGGATAGTTGTAATTGACGATTCGATCGTCAGGGGCACAACCAGCAAAAAGATTGTCAAGATGATCAGGGAAAACGGAGGGGCATCCGAGGTCCACCTGAGGATAAGTTCTCCTCCTACTATCATGCCTTGTTTTTATGGTATAGACACGCCCACGCGCCAGGAACTGATCGCGTCGAGTCACGATGTGGAAGAGATAAGAAAATATGTTACCGCTGATTCTCTTGCGTACCTGAGTCTTGATGGGCTTCTGAAAATAGTGCCGGATTCCGGGAATTACTGCACCGCCTGTTTTGACAATGTCTACCCTATCAGTTTCCCCGGGGAGCACCTGGAGCAGCTGGAGTTCTTTTTTAAATAAAGCGGACAGGGTGTCGCCGCAGTCCTGATAGCCTTGTCACAAGGAGGGAATCCGTGGTCACTTCGGTGTTGAGGGATATTTTCAGGATAAATCTAGGAGCTAAAAAGACCGAGCGGTGTCTGATATTTACAGACCAAATCTCCTGTTCAGAAGAAATCCCACCTGACGCAGCCGAAAAAAGATCCAAATTAAAGTGCATAGCATTTCTTGCCTCTGAGATAGGAAAATCTTTTGTAAAGGGAGTCGTTATCAGGGATTTCCCCTCGACTGGGAGCCATGGAGCAGAGCCTCCGGAGGAAATATGGAAAGCTGCATTCGGCGAAAGGGCTGTCAGGGAGATGAAGAATAAGGGGCTCTTGACCCCGCTTCTTCAGAAGAAAGCCACTGATGAAGAGTTCGGCTTGGCCGAATCGATCCTGCGGAGATTTAACAAAGACGCCGTGGACCTTGTTATCGCTCTTTCCTATTTTTCAACCAGTCACACCAGGTTCAGGGACCTTTTGACGCGGATATGCGGGACCCGGTACGCAAGCATGCCTCTATTCGAATTTTCGATGCTCGAGGGTCCTATGAACGTCGACTGGAGAAAGCTTGCCAGGATTTCAGCAAAAATCGCCGGCAGGATAAATAAGGCCGAAAAGATCGAGGTCACCACTCCCAATGGCACGAGACTGTCCTTTTCCACTAATGGCAGAAAGGCCCTTGCCGACACAGGGATATTGACGAAGCCCGGGTCATTTGGCAATCTCCCCGCAGGGGAAGTGTTTCTGGCGCCTGTTGAAGGCAGTTCAAACGGCAAGCTCGTACTTGATTGGGCCCCCACCAGAGCGCTATCCTCACCTGTTACACTCGTTGTGAGGCAGGGTGCAGTCAGAGAAGTGGTCGGAGATGAGGTTTTTGCGGACGAGCTAAAAAGAAGATTGTCCGATAGAGAAGAGAACGGCAATATTGCAGAGTTCGGCATGGGGACAAATAATAAGGCAAAAAGGCCTGACAACATCCTTGAGTCTGAGAAGATAATGGGGACTGTCCATATAGCCCTCGGCGACAACAGTTCGTTTGGAGGCAGGGTTAAGACGCCTTTCCATCAGGATTTTGTTTTCTTTAAGCCGACTGTTTCCCTGGTCCACAAAGATGGCAGCAAGTCATTTCTTATGAAAAAGGGCAAATTGCAGGTGGCGCCATGACGGAATTTATTATTGTGTTCATTACCGCCCCGAAAGAAGACGAGGCTCACCGGATTGCGCATGACATAATCGCATCCCGTTTGGGGGCATGTGTAAACATTATCAAAAACATACGCTCCATTTATAGATGGAAGGGCAGGATTGAAGACGAGGGAGAGGTCCTCATGATTGTGAAAACGAGGATGGACCTTTTCGGAGAGCTTAAAAAGCGGGTGAAGGAACTCCACAGTTATTCTGTTCCGGAGATCATTGCCCTGCCTGTCATTGAAGGTTCCGAAGAGTATCTCTCATGGCTAAAAGAAGAGACAGAGTGAGGCTCTGCTTAGGACTTTGTCAGTCGAACAGGCCCGGACTCCTCTTCCCTTCGAGCAGATCTAACAACTCTTTATAGGAGAGAGTTTTTATCCCGAGATTTCTTGCCTTTTGCAGTTTGGATCCGGGATCATCTCCTTCCACCAGATAACTGGTGTTTGCTGAAACTGTCGACGACGCATGGCCTCCACGGGACTCGATCAGGTCTTCTACTTCCTTGCGCGGCTTTGGGAGTGTACCTGTGATAACGAAGGTTAATCCTTCAAACGGCAGTTTACCTGTTTCAGCGGATGCAAAATCAGGGTTTGATATCTTCATCCCTAAGGCCTTAAGGGACTCAAGGGTTCTAATGTTTTTTTCGTCGCTGAAAAAAGCCGAAATGGAAGACGCTATTTTATCTCCCAGCTGCCTGATCTGAAGCAGCCTCTTGGGTTTTATATGATAGAGGTCTTCCAGTTTTTCGAAGTTCCTTGCAAGAAGTTTCGCGGCATATTCGCCCACATGGAGGATGCCTATGGCAAAGAGAAACTTCGCTATTGGGTTATGTTTTGACCTTTCTATTGCATCAATGAGATTCTGCGCTGACTTTTCTGCAAACCTGGGCAATTGGAGAAGATCCTCTTTTTTCAGCTTATAGATATCTTCGAAATGTCTGATTAGTCCCCTCGAATACAGAAGTTCAACGTTCTTTTCCCCAAGCCCCTCAATGTCCATGCCACCTCTGGAGGCGAAATGGATGATCTTTTCCTGTATTTGAGCCGGGCAGTGGAGCGAGTCGCAGCGCACCGCCACCCCGCCCTCGTCCCGTATCACTTTTGATCCGCATTCAGGACATTTCTCCGGCAATGGGAAGGGCCTTTCCTTCCCTGTTCTCTTGTCTTTAATTACCGCCACGACATGAGGGATGACGTCGCCAGCTCTTTCGACAATGACTGTGTCGCCTATTCTTATGTCCTTTCTCTCCATCTCGTCCCAGTTATGGAGAGTCGACCTCGACACCGTAACCCCGCCTATCCGCACCGGCTGGAATATCGCAAAAGGTGTGATTACCCCCGTGCGGCCTACGCTTCCCTGGATATCCAGTATTTTCGTTGTCTCCTGATGTGCCTGGAATTTATAAGCGATCGCCCAACGGGGCTCTCTTGTTTTTACGCCCAATTTCTGCTGGAGGGAAAAATCATTTACCTTAACCACCGCGCCGTCTGTCTCGAACGAGAATCTGCCGCGACCTTCTTCAATCTGTTTGATTGCATCAATGGCTTTGTCAATCCCTTTAGCGATTACTATTTTTGCCGGGACAGGAAATCTCGCCTCACGGAGCCATTCCATGAATTTGGACTGGCTATCAAACCGTATACCTTTTAAAGCCCCGGTCCCGTAACAGACCAGGTAGAGTTTGCGGGAGACGGTAACAGAAGGGTCGAGCTGCCTGACTGAACCTGCCGCGGCGTTTCTCGGATTTGCAAAAAAAGGCTCCCCCTTCTTCTGCCTCTCTTTATTTAACTTTTCAAACTCTTCGAGGTCCATAAAGACCTCACCCCTGATGTCGATTTCCTCAGGGACCTGTTTCCCCTCTATCCTGAGGGGAACCGACCTAATAGTCCTGATATTTTGAGTGACGTCTTCGCCTTCATAACCATCGCCCCTGGTAGAGGCCCTCAGGAGGAATCCCTTGCTATACGTCAGCTCTATCGCAAGCCCGTCATATTTGGGCTCAACAGTGTAGACGATTTCGTTGTCGCTGCCTAATAGTTTTTTTATCCTTTTATCGAACTCCCTTACTTCGTCGTATGAGAAGGCGTTGTCCAGCGAAAGCATCGGCTCTGTATGTTTTACTTTCTCGAATCTTTCAAGGGCTGGGGCGCCGACACGCTGCGTAGGAGAATCAGGCAGGATCAAACCATATTTTTCTTCCAGATCCTTAAGTCTCCGAAAAAGTCTGTCGTACTCGGCGTCGGAGATTTCGGGCGAGTCCAGCACATAGTAACGGTAATTGTGATAGTTGAGGTCCGCTACCAGCTTTTCGATCTCTTTTTTGATATCATACGAAACGTTGTGAGTCATGGGTGGTGACCATAAATATATCACAAGTAGTGCCGAAAAAATTTACTTCGGTGCCCAGACCTTGCCCTTGTCGATTATGTGCTCAACCTGCCATCCCCTCTTCTGAAGTTCTCTGGATATCCACTTTCTATGACATTTCCATGGAAAGCGCTCGGCGCATACAATAACCGATTTTTTTTGCCCTGCAATTTTCTCTACCTCGGCAATGCCCTCTAGAAAATCTTCCGTGACGATGTAAGAGACATACCCGCCTTTTCTGAGTCCGCCCAGTTGTCTGCCCAGGAAGTGATATTCTATCCCATGCATCGGAAGCAGTTCTTCGAGGCTTTCCCTTTGAAAAAGAGGGATTTTGCTCCTTGGAAAGCTTCTCACGTCCAAAAAAGCCTCTAACTCGTAACTGAGAAGGATTTCGATAAAGTCTTCCCTGCTTCTTCTGTCGGTGCCCAGGGTATAAATAAGCTTTTGAGGCATTTGTTAAATAATAGCATATATAAATAAAAGCATATAAAAATAAGCCTTTTCTCTTGACATTTAGGGCTTGTTTAAAGGAAAATTGATGCGTAATGCGAAGGTTAAAAGCTTTTAATCTTTTGATTATTATTGCCATGGCAGCGTTTTTAACCCTTCCTGTCTTGTCCTCCGCTGAAGAACAAGCAAAAGAGGAGATAATGCTGGCTTCTTCATCCCCTGCTTCTTCGATCCCCGCCACGGAGGAAAAGAGCCAGGATAAGACGCCTGTAACTTCCGCTTTTCATGCGTCGGCCTATGACACAAACGGCACTGCATCAAAGGCCGTGGAAAAGAGCGTAGGGCTGTTCAGCTTAAGGATCAGGGATAAATTCTCATTATGGCTCAGCAGGTCAGGACAGTATCTTGACCTGATGAAGGGGATACTCAGGAAAAAGAACGTCCCCGAGGACATCGTCTTTCTTTCGCTGATAGAAAGCGGGTTTAACCCCAACGCCTATTCCATTGCCAAGGCGGTCGGACCCTGGCAATTTATAGCCTCCACCGCCAAAAGATATGGCCTTGCTATCGATTGGTGGAAAGATGAAAGGAGAGATCCCGTAAAATCCACGGAAGCCGCTGCGTCGTACCTAAAGGACCTTTACGGGATGTTCGGGTCGTGGAACCTGGCCATGGCCGCCTATAATGCCGGTGAGGGGAAGATACTCAGCGCCATCAGAAAGAGCAAAGCCGACGATTATTGGGACCTGCTTGAGACCCGGCATATAAGGACTGAAACAAAGGAATATGTGCCTAATTTCATCGCGGCAAACCTGATCGCCAGCAATCCCGAAGACTTCGGATTTAATAATATAGAATACAAAGAGCCGCTGAGCTATGACGAAGTCGAGCTTGACTCACCAGTCGATCTGGAGGTCGCTGCTCAATGCGCCGGAACTGAACTGGAAGTGATCAAAAAACTCAATCCTGAGTTGAGAAGATGGTGCACTCCGCCGGATGTCCCCACATATATGCTGAAGATACCCGTCGGGACCAAAGAAGCATTTCTTGAGAAACTTTCTTCGCTTTCTGAAGAAGAGAGATTTACGATCGACAGATATTCTGTGAAAAAAGGGGATACCTTCAAGAAGATATCAAGGGCAAAGGGTGTGCCTGAATCCGTAATCCTGTCTCTTAACAATATGGAAAAGATTATGCCGCTTAAGGTCGGCAGCAGGATATATCTGCCTCCGAAAGGCTTTTATGTAGCAGATTCCGACGATAAGGGATTATTGAAAAAGGTTTCATATAAACAGACTTCTAAGCAGTCTTCCCACAACAAGCATAAGAAGAAAAAGACCTCAACGAAGAGGTCTTCACGCCACGGCAAGAAAGCCTGAGCCGGTTAAGCCGGCAATGCCGGTTTGCGAAACTACAGCCTATTTTTTCTCTGCAATCTTTGCCTGAGCTTCTGCTATAAAAGGCGAATCTTTGAACTTGTCGGCGAGTTCTTTATATTTTGCAAGAGCCTCTTCCTTCTTTCCCTCGCTTTCAAGGATCCTGGCCGACTCGACAAGCGCAAGATCTTTATAAATAATGCCGCTGGACTTATAAAGCGTATCCAGCGCTTTAAGCGCTTCAGCCTTATTTCCCTTTTTCAGTTGGATGTCAGCCATCTTCTGATATGCCAGAGGGGTTATGTCTTTGTCGGCGGAATAGTTTTTTGTCAACTGATCAAGACTTTTCAGGGCGTCGTCATATTTGCCGAGTTCCATGTCGGCCGAAGCAATATAAAAAAGCAGCCGTGCTGATTTTTTCTTGTTATACGCCTGCTGAAACAGATCAACGGCTTTTTGGTATCTGTCATGGCTGGACAGCGGCTGTTTCTGGTATTCGTTGTAATAAACCTTGTATGCCTCGTATTCGATCTGACGGGCCTTTTCGGCCTCCGAGTACTGATAAAAAATAAAGACCCCGATTATCACGAGGGCTGCCGCAACTGCAATCCCGTAAGACAGAACTGTTTTTTGTTTTTCCTTCAGACGGTCTTTTATACCGAAGAGTCGGTCCGCTACCTCGGTTTCAACGCCGACATTTTTTTTCTTGGTTTTTTTCTTAATTACGCGTGGCATTAAGCCCTCCTTAACAATCTTTCTATCAGATGTCGTGAATTTTCAAATATGGAGTCTACCCTGTTTTCTTCTATGCCTGCGCCCAGCAGAACACTCCTTGCAGTCTCAATGGTGATCAGGTCGGAAGGACTGTGGCTGTCAGTATTAATGCAGAGAGGAACCCCAAAGCGCATCGCCTCTTTCGCTACGTAGCCGTTTGACAGTGAATGTCCTTTCCGCGCAGTTATTTCGAGAAAAACGTTTTTCTCCTTTGCAGACAGCAGGTCCTCGGTGGAGATAAGGCCCGGATGGGCTATAATGTCAGCGCCCGCCTGGATGGCTGCCTTGTTCGTGCCCTTTTTGACGGGCTCTACGATTGTTTCTCCGTGGACCAAAACGATCTTTGCACCAAGTCGCCTTGCCTCCTTGACCAAATCAGGAATAAGTTCGGGAGGGGCGTGTGTTATTTCCGCTCCGGGCAGAATTTCCATGGAAACTGTAGGCTTGATTTTCTCAATGGCTTTGACGATCCTCGGGATTATGAAATCGATATTTGAGGCATCCATATGGTCCGTGATTGCAAGGACGGTGTATCCCATATTTTCTGCCCTCCGGATGAGCTCGAAGGGTATGAGTTCCCCGTCGCTGAACACTGTATGTGTATGTAAATCTATCATCTTAAAAAGATACAGGAAGACGGCGAAAAATGTAAAGCATTCGGGCAGGCAGGCGCCGGGTTTTATGCTGTAAAGGCTCCAATTACGCCACCTCTTTTGGGAAGTCAGATTTTTTCTTACAGGAAAAGATGTGTATTTCCTACAAAAGCGTAAGATTTAGTCTGATTTAATATTGGGACTCTGTTGTGTATTCTATGGAAAATGAGTTGGTTAAGCCATTAATTTATGCCAACCAAATGTAAGCAGCTTATAGAGGAGACAGTGACGACATCAGCCGCTGAGAAACCTGTTAATTGCTGGCAATATACGTCATGCGGAAGAGAGCCGGGCGGGGTTCATGCAAACCGGCTCGGCGTCTGTCCGGCCGCCACAGACAAGAGACTCGATGGCGTCCACGGAGGGAAGAACGCCGGAAGATCGTGCTGGATCATTGCGGGATTACTATCAGGAGGGAATTTGGGGTGCGGCACCCGGTCGCCCGGCGGAGACTGTGTGAAGTGTGATTTTTATAGTGCTGTAAAGATGGAAGAAGGCAAATACATCTGGCCGAACGCATTTCTCCTGAGATTACTGAAGAAGTAAAAAGAAAGACCGGAGGCTCTTTGGTTATGTTTTCCGGCGAAGCATCTGAATAGTGATCAGAGCACTGCTGCTCTTGCAAGCGTCATAACAACTACCTCTGCGGCGCCGGACCTGAGGAGCTGTCGTGAACATTCATTTGCCGTAGCCCCTGTCGTCATCACGTCATCAACGAGCATCACTCGTTTGTCGTTGAATTGCTTTGTCGCCATGAAAGCTCCCTTCAGATTTTTAGTCCGGTCTTTTGCCGGCAGTCCGACTTGAGGAGGGGTTTCAGTTTGCTTGCGCAGACCGTCCATAATCAAAGGGATGCCTGTGTCATCCGAAACAGCTTTAGCCAGAAGAAGAGACTGGTTGAAGCCCCTGTTTCTTAGCCCGCCGACGCTGAGTGGGACCGGGACAATCGCGTCGATACCGCTTATGTTGAACTCAAGAAGTAACTCCCCCAGGGGTCTTGAAAGCCTTTTTATTCCGTGAAATTTAAAGAGATTTATCGCTTCTGAAAGCGTGCCGTCATATATTCCGAAACAAATCGCCTTAGAAAAAAATGGAGGTTTCCCCATGCAGTTGGAGCAAATTTCGGCATATTCAGAAGAGAATGGTGTCGCGCATATTTTGCATGACGGGCCTGCATATTTCTCGATTCCGTCCCAACAGTGACTACAGAAGGGGGCAACCAACAGCCTGTCGCTTGGCCGGCCGCAGACCGGGCAGTCCGCAGGGAAAATGTGGTTTATGATTTTCGATATCAATCCTGAGGGACAAGGGGCTGGCCACATTTGCCGCATTTATGGCTGAGTGCCGCTCTTGATTTCTTCACCTTGTTTTTTGTATTGCAGCCGGCACATCTTATAATTAAATATTCTTCAAGGTCCGTCTCCCGCTTTTGGGCCTCTGACTTTTCAGCTTTCACGGTATATTGGGGTGCATCACCTTTTTCAGAGGGTTCATAGCCCTCCACGAATCTGGCGTAGCAGTCATCTTTTTCTGTGAGTTCGACGCCCATGCCGTTTTTGATCGACACTATCGGGGTCTTTAGCGCCCGCCGTACTAAGCCTTTTAATTTACAGGATGTTCCGTCAGGCAGGTATAAGAGAATTTCGAGCTGCGTGCCGGCTGCGAAGGCATGGTTTGTTCTGATGAAGAGTCCGTTTTTGGAAAGGTCGCTCGATATCCCCCTGTAGTTTTTGTCCGCCGCCGAGAATTCGACTTCCAGGCGACGAACAAAGCGGTCCTCTTTCCTTTTCTTCAAAACTGGTCCCTAACCAGGATTAACTCATCTCTTTTCTGACCTGTTGAAATAATGTCGGCCTTTACGCCGGTCAGGTCCTCGATTCTGCGTATATACGCCCGCGCCTGCAGCGGAAGTTTATTGAACTCCCTGATGCCAAGGGTGCTTTCCTTCCAGCCCTTCATTTCCTCGTAAACAGGAGTGCATTTCCCAAATAAGTCTGATTCTTTGGGGAAATGGTCGTATGTTTTCCCTTTATGCCTGTATGAGGTGCAGATCTTTATCTTGTCCAGGCCGTCGAGTATGTCGAGTTTCGTAATGGCCATGCCGGTCAATCCGTTTACCATGGCGGAATGTCTAAGTATTACGGCATCGAGCCAACCGCATCTGCGGGGACGCCCTGTCGTTGCTCCGAACTCACCGCCTTTCCTCTGGATTTCCTTCCCTATGGAGTCGAAGAGTTCGGTTGGCAGAGGGCCGCTGCCTACCCTTGTCGTATATGCTTTCACGACGCCGAGGACCTTTGTTATCCTGGTGGGTCCTATGCCCGCTCCTGTGCAGGCCCCGCCGGCGATAGAGTTTGAGGACGTGACATAGGGGTAGGTGCCGTGGTCTATATCAAGAAGTGTTCCCTGAGCCCCTTCAAGCAAAACGTTTTTGCCGGCGGCGACCGAGTTGTTTATTACCATGTCGGTATCCGCTATATGCTTTTTCAGAAGCTTTGCATACCTTATATACTCTTCAAATATCTTTCCTGAGTTGAACCCCTTGGACTTGTACAGGTTTTTCAGCAGGAAATTTATGTTCCGCAGATTGGCGGAGATTTTTTCCTTTAAGATCTCAGGGTACAGCAGGTCGCCCACACGGATACCCGTGCGCGCCATCTTGTCCACATAGGCAGGGCCAATGCCCCTTCCGGTGGTGCCGATGCATTTTTTGCCGCGCATCTTTTCGCCTGCGTTGTCCAAAGCAATGTGATAAGGCATTATGAGGTGGGCGTTTTTGCTGATAAGAAGATTATCCCCGACCCTGATGCCTCTTGCCCTGAGCCCCTTTATCTCCTCGATCAGGGCAGCAGGTTCAACCACAACGCCATTTCCTATAACACAGACCGTATCTTTATGCAGTATCCCTGAAGGTATAAGGTGGAGCACGAATTTTTCATTCTGAATCACAACGGTGTGCCCAGCGTTGTGCCCACCCTGGTATCTTGCTACCAAGTCCGCCTTATGAGTGAGGTAATCAACAAGCTTACCCTTGCCCTCATCGCCCCACTGTGCGCCGACAACTATAACTGTAGACATTTCAAGCCTCTCCGATCATTATTTGATTTCATCCCCGCATCAAAGACTAATCTGTTTTACTGACAGTATGTTCGGCAGCCTCTTGGTCTGCTCGATAACTTCAGGACCCGGGACCGAATCGATGCTTACTACGGAGATGGCCATGCCGCCGGCGGACTCCCTTCCGAAATGCATGCGCGCGATATTAATGTTGCTTTTTCCCATAAGCGAGCCGATATTTCCGATGACCCCCGGCTTGTCATTATTATAGATGAGGAGGAGTTCTCCTTCAGGCACTATCTCGACCTTAAATCCGTCAATGAGTACGACCCGCGGGTCTTTCTTGCTGAAGAGGGTTCCCGCAACGTAGCTCTCCCGTCCCTTCGCTTTTATCCTGAGGGCTATCATGCTGTTATAGTCGCCAGCATCGTTGCTCTTGATCTCCTTCACCTCTATCCCCCGCTCTTTGGCGATTATGGGGGCGTTGACGAAATTTACCGTTTCATTAAGGATGGGAGTGAGAAACCCTTTTATGGCCGCGATAGTTACCGGCGCAGTATTTATTTCTGCTGCGGTACCCCTGAATTCAACAGTGATCTCAGTCGCTCCGCCTTCGAATATCTGTGCGGCAAACCCGCCCAGCTTTTCTGCGAGATTGATGAAGGGCTGAAGGCGGGGGACCTGCTCGTTAGGGATGGATGGGAAATTCACCGCGTTTCTTATCACGCCGAATACCAGATAGTCTGCGATCTGTTCAGCCACAGCCACCGCCACATTTTCCTGGGCCTCTTCGGTAGAAGCGCCAAGATGAGGCGTGCATATTACATTATCGAGTGTAAGGAGGGGATTGTTATCAGGCGGCTCCTTCTCAAATACATCGAGCGCCGCACCGGCCACCTTGCCGCTCTTGAGCGCATCGAAGAGATCGGTCTCGTTTATGATGCCTCCGCGCGCGCAGTTAATTATCCGGACGCCGTCTTTCATCTTCGAAATCGTCTTTGAGTTTATGACGCCCTTGGTCTCTGCCGTCATAGGGGTGTGAACAGTGATGAAATCAGACTCGACAAAGAGCTCGTCGAGTGAGACCTTCCTTATGCCCGTGGCTGCGGCTTTGTCCTCGCTCAGGAAAGGATCATATGCTATAACGTTCATCTCAAGGCCCTGGGCCCTCTTTGCAACCTGGCTGCCGATATTGCCCAGTCCGACGATTCCCAGTGTCTTATGGTAAAGCTCCACACCCATAAACTTCTTTTTTTCCCATTTCCCGGCTTTCATCGAGGCTGTCGCCTGAGGTATCATACGGGCGACAGAAAACAGCATCGCCATCGAATGCTCCGCTGTAGTAATTGTGTTGCCCCCGGGTGTGTTCATTACTACAATGCCCTTTTTTGAAGCTGCTGCCTTGTCGACGTTGTCAAGGCCGGAGCCAGCCCTGCCAATCACTTTGAGTTTTGAAGATACCTCTATGACATCCGCTGTCACCTTCGTGGCTGAGCGAATGACAAGTCCTTCATACTCGCCGATGCAGGCCTTCAACTCATCAGGCTTCATGCCGGTCTTGACATCTACGTCGAGGCCGGCTTTTTTCATTATTTCCACTCCCCTGGGGGATATATTGTCGCTGACAAGAACCTTCACTTTTTATCCTCCTAGACCATCAACAATTCCTGGGCTACGGCCACTCCTGTGCCGAGCTTTAAAGGGTGTCCCATACCTTTCAGCACCATCTCAACCGCAGCTATCGCCGTGATTACGTCGAAGGTGCCTGCATATCCCAGGTGTGCGATCCTGAATATCCTGCCCTTGGCTTGTCCCTGGCCTCCTGCGGCGGTGATCCCGTATTTAACCCTTAAGTTCTTATAAATCTCCTGGCCGTCGAAACCGGCAGGTGCATTTATAGCCGTCACTGCGCAGCTCGGCGACTCCTTCGTAAACATATCCAGTCCAAGCGCTTTAATAGCTTCCCGAGTTGCTCTGGAAAGCTTCTCATGCCTGTTAAAGGCATTTTCGAGCCCTTCGGAGCGGAGAATCTTCAGACTCTCATTGAGACCTATGATTAATGTCACAGGAGATGTGAAGCTTGTCTGATTCTTTGCGAGTGCCTCGCGTTCTTTCTTGAAGTTGAAATAGAACTTGGGTGAGGTCGCTTTATCCGCAAATTTCCATGCCTTCTCGCTTACGCCGACAAAGGCGAGCCCAGGGGGGAGCATGAGACCTTTTTGGGAGCCTCCAATAAGGACGTCTATCCCCCATTCATCCATCCTGAGGTCATGCGCTACCAGGGCTGATATGGCATCGACCACAAAAATAGTATTTTCATGTCTTCTAACGATTGACGCTAGTGACTTGATGTCATGGTAAACGCCTGTTGATGTCTCAGATGCCTGTACGAATACCCCTTTTATGGAAGGGTCCTTCTTTAGCGCATTTTCGACATCTTCAGGTCTGACTGCGCGACCCCAGTCTATCTTGATTTCCTCGACGGAAAGGTTATACGCCTTGCATATTTTCGTCCAGCGTTCTCCGAAATTTCCCGCGTTGACCACGAGGGCTTTGTCTCCCGGGCTGAAAAAATTGTTCACCGCTCCGACCATCCCGCCGGTGCCTGTGGAGCACAGTATCAGCACGTCGTTCTTTGTCTGGCAGAGCCACTGAAGTCCTTTCTTAGCAGAATCAAGAACTGGCAGAAAGTCGGGCGATCTGTGATGTATGATCGGCATCGCCATCGCGAGCAGCGCCTCAGGCGGCACGGGTGTCGGCCCTGGGGCCAACAGATAACGTTTTAACATGAAAACCTCCTTCGCCTTTTTTAGGGATTCACAAGTAGGACCGAGCAAATCTGAGAGGTTTATCTCTAATCCCTAGCTATGGAACCGAAGCCCGGTTAAGCTTTGAAAATTAGCATTAGAGTATCTTATTTGTCAAGGGCAGATACTTTACAACGTCTCAGCATGATTATTATAATGTAACGACGTGAAAAATAAAATAGTTATAGGCACTGTAATACTGCTTATAGGTGTCCTGCTGGGGGGCGTTTCTTTTTATATTTTGGGTGAGCTTACCGGGGCCAAGAAGGCTCACGCGCCCATCGCTGCTCCGAATGTGCCCAAGCAGATTATAGAAACAAGCAGGGCTTTTTCCGAAATAGCGGCGTCGGTTTCACCTGCGGTCGTCAATATCTCAACGACAAAGGTAATGCGCAGAGATGCAAACCCCTTGTTTAATGACCCTTTTTTTGACTTTTTCAATCCCTTCAGGGAATTCAGGACGCCCAAAAAATGGAAAGAACAGAGTCTGGGCTCAGGCGTTATCGTATCTCAGGATGGTTACATTATTACGAACAACCATGTCGTTGAACAGGCGGACGAGGTACGGGTTACACTTCTGGACAAAAGGTCCTTCAAGGCCAGGGTTATAGGGGCTGATTCAAAGACCGACGTTGCGGTTGTAAAGATTGATGCCAAAGATCTGCCTACTGTAAGCTGGGGGGATTCGGACAAACTTCAGGTCGGTGAGTTTGTTCTTGCCATAGGCAATCCCTTTGGCTTAAGCCATACCGTTACAATGGGGATAATAAGCGCCGTCGGCAGGGCTAATGTGGGAATAGCGGATTATGAGGACTTTATCCAGACAGACGCCGCGATAAATCCGGGGAATTCAGGCGGACCTCTAGTAAATATTAAGGGACAGCTGATAGGTATCAACACCGCCATTTTTTCCAGGTCAGGGGGGTACCAGGGTATTGGTTTTGCTGTTCCTTCCAATATGGTGCGTCTCGTTATGGACCAGCTGGAGCAGAAAGGCAAGGTAACCCGCGGATGGCTTGGGGTTACTATCCAGGAGCTTACCCCGGAGATTTCCCAGAAGTTCGGCCTCACCAACGGCAAGGGAGCACTTGTCGGGGATGTCGCCAAAGGCAGTCCGGCGGAGAAGGCTGGGATACGGCGGGGCGATGTAATCCTTGAGTTCAATGGGAAAAAGGTCAAGGATGTCGGGAATCTCAGGAATATGGTGGCGCAGAGCAAGGTCGGCTCCGAAGTAAGCATCGCTATTCTCAGGGGTAATAAAGAATACTCCTTCAGGGTTCTTATCGCAGAACTCCCGAAGGAAATCGCGGAGGCTTCTCCGGGGAATGTGCCTGACGAATCACCTTATGAGGGACTTGGCGGACTGAGCGTCATGGATTTGACGGCAGAGGGCGCAAGGCAGCTGGGCCTTCGCAGAGATGAACGCGGGGTAGTAATTGTCAGGGTGGAGCCCGGAAGCGGGGCTGAGGAAGCGGGCCTCAGAAAGGGTGATGTTATACAGGAAATTGACCGGAAAAAAGTCGAGAAACTTGCCGACTACAATAGGATAATAGCAGCAGTAAAACCCGGTGATACCATACTTCTTTTCCTGAACCGCGGCGGCAAGAAGTTCTACGTTACCCTCAGGACATCGTAAGAAGCAGCAAGTCATATCGCCACATACCAAGTCTTACTTCGAAATTATCTTTTTTTCTCATTACTTTTCTCATATAATTTTAAATAAGGGGAGGTGAGTAAATGATTTTAGTATTAAAGGCGGCGATAGTCCTGCTTTTTGGGGTCTCGGGTTATTTTTTGGGGCTGAGATACGGTTATGAAAATTACAGTGCGGTTATAGCCGTATTGCTGGGTATTATTACTGTTTATTCGGATCAGATGCTTAGGAAGGTAAATGTCGGCACCATTATAGGGGGAATTTTGGGAATTGCGGGAGGAATACTGTTTGCGGAACTTTTTCTCGTTCCTTTGAGGCTATTGGTAAGGGAAGACCTTATAGCGGTCTCATTTGCGCTTACCGCCATATTCGGCTATGGAGGTCTTGTCATAGGGCTTAACAGGGGAAAAGGGATGACAATGCCGGAGATTTTCCGGCTTCTCAGGGGCCAGGGATATGAAGAAAATCTCAAAATTCTTGATACGAGCGTGATCATCGACGGCAGAATATCTGATGTCTGTGAGGCGGGCTTTCTGGAAGGCACCTTTATCGTACCTCAGTTTATCCTGCAGGAACTCCAGTACATAGCGGATTCACAGGATGCCACAAAGAGGGCTCGGGGCAGGAGGGGGCTGGATGTTCTGCACAAGATCCAGAAGATGTCAAATATAACGGTAAAAATAATTGA
>JBAIXS010000062.1:0-4421 GCA_037916395.1 Candidatus Sulfobium mesophilum | reverse complement strand
AGAAAGGCACGCCGCACTTTCTCCCGCACATCGGCGGGGACGCGGCGGTTCGCCGCCACGGGAAGGTTTGGAATCACTTCTGTGGTGTGAAGGACAGAGAGCAGGTCCCGGACAGCTGAGTCCTGTTCCTGCAAGGTCTTAAGCACGCCGCCTCCAGCCACGGTAAGGCCTTGCGCAACATGCAGATACACTGAACTGTGAGACTTGACGTACAAGGGAACGACCTTCACACCGAACAATCGTTCCAGTTCGGATCGCGTCATCAACGTAGCGCCGATGGCATTTGGCGTAGGGAACGCAACGGTCTTTCCCTGGAGATCGGCAACCTTTCTGATTGGCCCGTCCTTGCGCACGACCACGATGCCGCGATGGGGCTTGTTGTCCCGTACGAGCGGCAGATAGGCGCCCGGTTTGACCCCTCGCACAATCAAATATGGATTCACGTAAGCAAAATCCAATTTTTCGGCCATGTACTCTTTCTCAAACTCGTTGATCTTGAGTGCTGTCACGAGCTTAAACGAAAGGCCTGTTTTCTTTTCCAACTCATCGATGATCGGTTTCCATATTGCGTAGAGTTTTTGCTTTGCAAACTGGGGAGTAATAGCGAATGTATATTCAGGCACGCGATCGGCGGCGATTGTGAAATTTGCAAATGCAAGGCAGTACAACAAGATGTACACTGATGCGATTCGTATGATCTTCATCGAACGATTACCTTTGTGTTCCTGTTTAAATATACCACCTAATGTACTGTCTCATAAACAAATGGTGTTATTCCAAACATCAGAAAATCCCTCCTGACCTCCCTTTTTCAAAGGGAGGCAATTCCCCTCTTTGAAAAAGAGGGGGAAGGGGAGATTTTTATAAAACCAGCCATTTGAAAGACACTACACTAGTGTACTGTCCCGGAAATGATTTGTCATTGTCCGGCTTGACCGGACAATCCAGAAGTCTTTGAAGAGACTGGATTCCCTGATCAAGTCAGGGAATGACACTGTAGTGAATTTCCGCACGTTATTAATGGGACGACACACTAGTAAGGAGGTATGCTACGGCTGCATCCCACTGCAAAAAAATGGCGCATGGTTTGAGGTAAAAAAGAGAGGGTCTTTTTTTATGATGGAAGATATTGCCTTGTGCTTCCTGAATTCATTTTGAAGAAACTTCCTGACCGCTCGCCTGTCCCAGCCCGACGGATGCAAAAAATCTGTATAAAGAGAAAGGTCCGCGTCGTAGAAACTTCTTCTGTCAATCTCCAGAGGGTCAGACATTCCAATCGGCATATTAAACACTGCAATGTTCAGAAAACTTATTTCTTCACCATGTCCCGCGACAAAACCGAGCGTCTTTCTGGCACGGCTCTCTGTCTCATAAGGCGTGCCGAAAAGCAGATAAACGTATGTCGCTATCCCGGCCTTTTTCAGAGTCTTAAGCACAGAGGATGCGGCTGCAAGATCGATCCCTTTTTGCATCGCGTCCAGCACTTCCTGGTCCCCCGACTCAAGACCGAGTTTCAGCATGACACAGCCGGAACGTTTGAGGGACATGCAGAAATCAAGGTCGGTCAATTCACGGCTGATCCGCGCAAATCCATACCACGGCGCGCCAAGCCGGCTTTGCGACAAGGACTTCAGAAGAGAGGGACTGACAGCGTTGTCAAGGAGATGGATCAGCACCGGGTTTGTACCGGCTGTGAGGTGGTTGATATCGGATATGACCCTGCTTGGGGGAGCCGGAATATACGGATTGTCTTCAGCATTCTCAGGGCAGAATGAGCATTTCTTCCAGTAACAACCCTTCGATGCGCTGTAAGGAAGAATAAAGCCGGGCGAAAGATAATCGTTGCTTTGGAATAACGAATACTCCGGGGTGGCGGTGAGAGTCCCGGTTTGAACGGCTCCGGCTATCGACAGAAGGGCCTCTTCCCCGGGCCCCGCCACTAAATGGTCAACAAGGCCCTGAAACGGATTCTTCCAGAAAGGCCCCTTCATCCATGATGTGACAAGACCGCCGCCCAGGACCACGACAGCCTGCGGCAGGGTCTTCCTCACGTATCCGATCATCGAAAAAGTGGTCAGTGCCTGACTCAGATAATTAAGAGAAAACCCCACTATAGTCGGCTGAGATTCTTCAAATAGCTCTCCAAGACAGTCTTTGAAATAAGGGAAAAAAGGGTTTTGCTCAGCGTTCTCTGCAGCATTAATAAGGTCGTCGCTCCTCAAAGGCGAAAGCCCGGCATGTTGAAAATCCACAAGACCCGCTTTCGCGCCGGATGCCGACGATGAAAATTCAAGGGCGTGGTTCAGGTCTTTTACTGCCCGTTTATATTTGTCAGGCGTGAGATAGGTCCGCGGTTCCCGCAACGATGAAAGGTTGCTGGAGAGATTGCAGACAGATCGCCTTGTCCACGTGTCGAGTTTATTAAGCGACATCCGGGATGCGTTTTTCATGAGAAATAAAAGTCCCCCGATATTTGCGTCAACGGTCCTGTGGCGTACCCGGTGGGCAGTGAGAGCGCCTGAGATTTTTGCGAGACCTGCCGGAGGTTCGGACGGTTTCGCAACGGGCGGATAAATAAGAAGCATCGTTAAAAAACGACCTTTAAGACGCTGTCTATCTCTTTGAAACCGCTGATGATACCGGATGCCTCTTCGGGCTTCAGCAGGCCGATATTCATCCGGAGCAATAGATTACAGAGTGCGTCGAAGGCGCCCCGTACATCAAGGTCTTTGTCCATATATTTAGTGAAAACTTCTTTTATCCTGGCTGCCATGACCCTGTCAGGGTCAGAGTTCCCGGCTGCTTTCCTGATCCTTCCAATCGTCTTTCTGAAATCGAGCAATGCCTGAGTCGCAGACGTCACATTTCTTTCGGAGTAATTCAGGTCCTTGCGATATTGTCCGTAGATCAAAAAAAATCTTATCTCCTGCGGACTATAACCCTGTTTTAGAAGGGTCTCGATGTAAATGATGTTCCCCTTGCTTTTTGACATTTTGCTGCCATCCACAAGAAGGTGGTGACAGTGCAGCCAGAACCGGGCCATGGGATACGGCCTGGCCGATTCGAGGATTGCCCGCGAGTAATCATGGTGTCTGATAAGGTTGTCGATGCCGCCGCAGTATATTGACAGGGTCTCATTAAAATATCTCATGACTATGCTTGGGTCCTGCACATTCCATGAGGGCCTCCCGCAGCCCAGGGATGAATTCCAACAGTAAATTTCCCCGGGGAGGCACCCGTGCCAGAGGATGAAATCCCCAAGGTTCCACCTCATCCCGGGGTAGGTGTCCTTGTGAAACCTTTTTTTCTGCCTTGGCCACTTTGTCATATCCAGTCCGTAAAGCCTGCCGAACCCCGGAAATTTTGCGGGATCGAAATAGACGTTCTCCTTATACCTGTATGCGACACCTTTATTGAGCAGCTTTTTGATGATGTTTGCGGATTCTTCCAGGTTTTCCGAGGCCTTCGAAAGATAATCGGGTATTTTCATCTTAAGAAGTTTCATGTCGCCGATAAATATCCTCATGTTTTTGCCGGCGAGATGCCTAATGTTGGTCTTGCTCCTTGCCGCTTCCTCAATGGCCTTGTCCTCTATGTCTGTGATGGTCATGCCTCTTACAACAGTATGGCCTGAGTATTCGAGGTAGCGTACAAGCACGTCCTCAAAAAGAAAGGTCCTGAAATTGCCTATATGGGACCGCTGATATACTGAAGGACCACAGGTGAAGACGGTCGTGATTTTATTATTGACCGGCCTGAACAGCTCAATTTTCTTCCCGTATGAATTAAAGAGCCTCAGCATGTTCTATTATACTTAATGAGTGCATAAGTAGGAGGGCGAATCATAAAAATCTCCCCTCGCCCCTTCGGAAATCATAACTCCCCGTAACCCCCTCTTATCTTAAGAGGGGGTAAGGCAAAGCCTGGGGGCGTTACTCCAAAGAGGGGTATATTTCCTCCCTTTGGCAAAGGGAGGGAAGGAGGGATTTTTAAAGAATGTTTACATACGTATGACCTCCTTAGTAACCTGTAGTTCTCACTGATCTTGCAGCGAGTCTTCATCTTTATGTCTTTGTCTGACGTGATCGGGCAATCCAGTTTTTCCTTCTTTCCAGCAGGCCGCTGAGAAAGTCTTGAAATCGTCATTCCCCGGCTTGACCGGGAAATCCAGGTTAAGCACAACCTATCTAAAAACATGGATTCCCGCCTTCCAGACTGTGTCACAATTAAATATTGCAGTTCAATTTTGTGAGATTTTTTTAAAATGATACAGTCTTTTTATAAGTTTTCCTCGCCTACTTTCTCCGGCCAAAGGGTTCTTGATCGGTTGCTGTTGCCCTTTCATCCAATTATCCTAAGGCTGCCATTATTCCGGGCATCCCAAGTATTGTTATCATCCTTGATATATTAAAGCAGGTGGA
>JBAIXS010000061.1:0-10244 GCA_037916395.1 Candidatus Sulfobium mesophilum | reverse complement strand
ATCCCCAGATTCTCAAAAGCATTCGCAGGAGTCAAGCTCCCTCTGGACTACTGAGCCCTGACTGTCCGTAAACCGTTGTCTCATTTTGCGCATATGAGGAAGGAATTATCTTTGAGCGGCTTCAATTTCTCGTATTGCCCGCCGCAGGCGAGGCGAGAAATTGCCTCGGAGGTCGTTACGGCCGAGAATGAGCGAAAGGATGGTCCCCTCCTTAGCACATGTTGTAGTTTTTCACAGCCAGCTTGAGCTTATCGATTTCATGCGGGTCATAACCTGAAAAGAGATATGAAAAGACGGTATTGTTAGTAAGAAGCGGGTCCATTCCTTTATTGATGATTCCCCTGTTTTCTAGATCATTCCAGCAGGCTGTCCCAGGTATCGGCGAGAACTCTGCCAGATGTATGCAAACATCAAGTGACCTCAGGAATTCCACTCCTCCCTTCACTTCTTCGAAAGTCTGACCGGGCAGGCCGTACATGAGATAGACGCCAATCTCTTTTTTTGTGAAACCCTGCCTTTTCAGATGGCTCACCGCCAAAGATAGGTCTTCGCAGGTGACCTTGCCCCCTGTCTCTTTCTGCCTTTTTCCATCAAATGTCTCGAACCCCAGCCTTATAGTCCTGAAACCGCAATCTTTCATAAGAAGTGCGAGGTCTTCATCAATGAATCTGGCGTGCAACCCATTTGGGCAGTGGAACCTGGCATTAAGGCCGCAAGCCCTGAGTTCATTAAGAATGGGCTTAATATGTTTCTCGGCGTTTACCAAAAGTGCGTCGTCATAAAAAGCGAAGTCGCGGATGCCTTTTTCGCTGAGCTCTTTTATTTCACTGGCGACTTCATGAGGAGGGCGCTGCGAGAAGCCTTTCGCCAGAACATTGGAGGCGCAGTATGAGCATTCAAAGGGACATCCGGTTGCGGTAAGGACAGGTGCAAATGGATAGCTTTGATAAAGCCCGAGCTTATAATAGGGCGATGGAACTTCCGATTTTTTTTTCGGCCTGAAGCCGAAGGTATTAAAGATGACCCGTATTCCTTCTCCCGCGGCCCCCTTGTAAATGAAATCGGCTCCTGAATTTGCTGATGCGTGGCCGTGCCAGAGCGTCGCGTAGATGCCTCCGAGGATAACGGGCACATTCTTATATGATTCTCTTACGATCTGGATTACACTTTGCACTCCCGGATACCACCATGACATGACAGAGGTGACCAAAATGAGATCGAAGGGCGCGGCCTGAGCGAGTTTCAGTCTAAAGTTGTCAGGGGTAATACCGTATCTGCTGAAAGCCCTGGGCACCGGCTTCAGGCAATCCGGTTTTTCGACGCGTTCCTTGGGGTATTTACCTCTGCCTGATCCTGGTTTCAGAAGGACCTCGGTGCAATCGACAAGAGATAGATCGACATCGAAAGCGCTCATGTACTGGGCTACTTTAAGTAGTCCGAGCGGCCTCGACCATAAGTTGGCCGCGGCAAAGTCGTATATCCAGGGATTTATGAGTAATATGCGGAGTTTCAAATCTGCCAGCAGGGCTTATCTTCCCTTGCCCCCACAACTTCGGCCTTCTTCGGTTCGAACCCTTTCTTGCCCATCATCCCGTATGTGTAATTTTTGCCCTCTTCAACGCCGGGCTGGTTAAATGGGTTGATCCCGAGCAGCATGCCGGTGAAGGCCGTGGCGATTTCAAAGAACTGGAAAAGCTGTCCGAGATAGTATGGGTCTATGGCAGGAATGCCGATTGTCATGTTTGGGTGTCCTCTTACTGCAAGCGCGAGTTCAGAGGATTCCTCCTCTGCCTTTATCAGTTCCGAAAGGGTGTGCCCCGACAGGTAACTCGTTCCCTCGATTTCTTCAAATACCCCGGGTATTGTGAAGTCGACGCCGTAATCATCGACTTTTATAAAGGTGACAACCTTGTCTTCAGGCCCTTCCATCCAAAGTTGCAGTTGTGAGTGCTGGTCGGCCGTTCCGACAGACGGGTATGGCGTCATCCCTCTGCCCGATTTGCCGAGGCTTTCGGCCCAGAGCTGGCAGAACCATTCAGAGAGGGACTTAAGACTGTCGGCATAGGGGATCAGTACATTTATGTTTCTGCCTGCTTTGGCATTCATGAGATAAAGCAGCGCACCGAACATATAGGCCGGGTTTTGCCATATCTCATCCGAGGAGCACCTTTGGCGCAAATCAGCCGCCCCTTTGAGCAATTCCCGCGAATTAATGCCTGCAACCTCGGCAAGAAGCAGTCCTACAGGGCTCAGTACCGAATACCTTCCGCCGATCCCTTTTTCTATAGGCAGCGTCCTCATCCTGTTGTCTGAAGCTATCTTCCTCAGATTTCCTGAGACCGGGTCTGTAGTCGCGATGAACCTTGCCGCAGCGCCCGCACCGACGGCCTTTTTCATCTCCTCCCAGAGTATCATAAAGGACGCCGCCGTTTCGGCAGTGCTGCCGGATTTAGAGATGACATTGATTGTCGTCTTTCTTAGGTCCGTAAAGGAAAGAATGCTTTTAAGTGTTCGCGGATCGACGTTGTCGTAAATTAAGACACGCGGCTTGTCAAGAAAGTTATGAAAAGGACGGAGCCCTTCGAGCACTGCCCTTGGCCCGAGAGCGGAACCGCCGATACCAAGGATAAGGAAGGTATCGCACTCCTGTCTCACATGGGCCGCCATGTTTTTAATCTCAGAGGTGTCGCGGTCGGGAAGGTCCATAAATTCAAGTTCGTTCCATTTTCTCTCCGCAATCTCCTTATGTTCATCCCTCACTCTGTCTTTAAGCTCATCCAGAGCCGTTTCATCGAGTCCGTTGTCGCCTATAATTTTTCTCATCATGTTTGCGATATTGAGCGTGATCATCATTCCTCCAAATAAAGATATATCAATCATATTACCTCGCCGCAGTGACTGGCAACAGTTATTCCGCCACGCCATGCAGACATGCCATAAGGTGAAAATGATTTACGCGGAGTCAGGGCCGAAAAAATCTCTTATCTTCAGCGTTAATTCCTCTGGCAGGGTAATTACAAGTTCCGACTGTAGAAGCTTTTGCAGAAAATAATCGTCGTTGCGGTAATTAGGGTAAAGGTTCTGCCTCGTTACCAGTTTAATGACGCACCGCAGGCCTTCTTCACGCTCTGACTTTTTTGATGAATAGAGCGCGTAATTGAAGCTCAGATAGCCGAGATTCCCGTAAAAGTTCAGGACCCTGGAGATTCCGTAACTTAGATTGCGGATATCTTCCATCGTAAGTTGGGCGAAATCGCATTCCTGCTCGTGAACGGCTATTACTTCATTGCTGCCAATGGGCGAAAAGGCGGCAATCCAGTGCCATCGTCCCATCCGCGTTATGTACCTCGTACCAATATTCATTTCAGCCGCGATCAGATCTTCATGGTAAGCAGAGCCTTCTTTCTGATAATAGGCCTTACAGGCAGCTATAATCCTGTCGTGATAGGAATATGCCAAAGGAGAAACCAGAGTCTGCATATGCGGATGGACCAGACTGGCTCCTGCGGGGAACAGGTAATTGGCGCAGACAATGCTGAACAGCGCGGCCTCGTCCCCACGGTACACCGCCTTAAGAAATTCCTGATTTACAAACAGACCGTCGTACAGCACTTGTGCCGTGAATTCCGAAAGTTCAAGGAAGTGCGCCTTGCTCAGGGCCGTAATAGCATGATATTTGGCTATCGAGAAGAGATTTGGAAACAAAATCGCCTCGCCTGACCGCATCCGTCCGTCAGGAACTAGGACCGGCGGGTATTGGGGCGTTTTCATTGTGACACCTTCGCCGCAGAAGAAGCATGTTTTGCCGCTGCTTTCGATCAAATGACGGAGCAGTTCAGGGTCGTTTTCACCAAAAAATAGTTTGGCCTTGTCTTTAAGAAAAGGGTTGTAAACACTTGTATCAGCAAGGAGGGGGTCTTTGCGCACAACTACAGTGTGCCGGCTTTCGGCAAATTCCTTCGAGGGGTCCAGAATCGTAAGAGGCAGTTCAGTGCTTTCGAACTGAATATTAGACATGCACACTCCAAGGTAAGCGTTTTATTTCACAAAAAATACTGATTTAAATCTACCACCTTTTGCAGGCTGTGTGAAGTGCGGGAAGCGTTCTCAGTTTTTGCCAGAGCGCGTTCCGGAGATTATAAACCGGTCGTTGAGAATCCTTCTAAATCTCGGGGTGTAGATAAGGTCGTAGACAAATTCCTTGTCCGGGAAAAGGCTTAGAGCGGCTTTTTTCGTATTTTCCATGAGTTCCATTGCTTCCCGAAGAGAAAGACTCGACTGCATCAGTACAGCTTCGGCCAGATCGACGACAAATCTCAAACGCCGCATCTTTCTCTCTTCTTCTTTAAGCAGTTCTTCGCCCATTTTTCATTATACATCACTGGACATGGCGGGTGCTTAAACGAGGTAAAGATGAGTGCGCCTATGGCCGGCCGACTCTTCGGCCCTCATCATGTTTTTGGGTTTTATTGGCGCTTATTTGTTTAAGACCTTTGCCGCTTCTTTTGCAAAGTAGGTGAGTATAAGGTCAGCGCCTGCGCGTTTTATGGAAGTAAGCACTTCCATCATGGCACGCTTCTCATCTATCCATCCAAGTTTTGCCGCCGCCTTGATGACTGAATACTCTCCGCTGACGTTATAAGCCGCTACAGGCAGGTCGAAACTTTCCCTGACGTCGGATATTATGTCGAGGTAGGTCATAGCCGGCTTTACCATCACGATGTCGGCGCCCTCTTCTACGTCCAGTGCAACCTCTTTAAGGGCTTCACGCCTGTTGGAAGGGTCCATCTGATAGGAACGCCTGTCGCCGAACTGGGGCGTGGACTCAGCAGCCTCGCGAAACGGCCCGTAAAAGGACGACGCATATTTTGCTGCGTAGCTCATGATGGGCGTCTCAGAAAAACCTTCGCTGTCGAGGGCCGCCCTTATGGCGCCGACCCTTCCGTCCATCATGTCCGAGGGCGCAACCATGTCGGCGCCTGCCTTTGCGTGCGAGACGGCTTCTTTAGCAAGAAGCTCCAGCGTCGGATCGTTTTTGACTTCGCCGTTTTCAATGATGCCGCAGTGGCCGTGGCTTGTATACTCGCACATGCATACGTCGGTTATTACATAAAGTCCAGGGACTTTATTTTTGATTGCCGATACGGCTTTTTGCACTACTCCCGCCGGATCATATGCGCCTGAGCCGATTTTGTCTTTGTGCTCAGGGATGCCGAAAAGAAGTACTGCCGGAATGCCCAGGGAATAAACATCTTTGGCATGCTTCACTATCATGTCGAAAGATTCCTGGAAGCAGCCTGGCATTGATTTTATCTCCTTGCGCACCTTTTTCCCGAAGGTCGCAAAGAGGGGGTAAATAAAATCATCAGGAGACAATGAAGTCTCCCTCACCATCCTCCTGATGATTTCGTTTTTTCTAAGTCTTCTCGGCCTGAGATAGGGAAACATTTCAGAGAGCGATTATCCGCAGGAGCTGCAGCCTGAACTGCAGGATGGCGCCTCTCCGCCGTTTATGACAAATCCTTCGCCCTGCTCTGTCTTGATATAGTCGATCTCTTTTTCGCCCAGACTTGCATAGGCCTCTTTGTCAACGAAGACCTTGAGCCCGTTTTTCTCGACGGTTTCATCGCCTTCAGAAGCCTTCTCATCTATGTCCATGCCGTAGCTTGGCCCGCAGCAGCCCGAGCCGTGGATAAAAATCCTCAGGCCCCAGCCTTCCTTGCCCTCAGCTTTCAAAATCTCTTTCGCCTTTTCAGCGGCTGTATCAGATACTTTTAACACGGAAAACCTCCATTTTGATTGATATTTTAAGGATAAGGGAAAAACCTGCCAAAAAGCAAGCCACGCTAAAGATGGTGACCTCCTTTTCGGGGCGCTAAAACCGTTCAAGTGCATCTCCGCGCATATAGCCGGATTTTTGGTCGGGCAGGATTTTGCTTGTGAAGTTTCTTGATTTGCAATACCATATCAGCGTATAAAGGAGATAGTTACAGAATGGGGCTCAAGGAAGACATTAAACTCATCGTCGACGGCATTCATGGCGACCCTTTTTCGGTACTCGGCATGCATATTGTCTCAGAAGGTGATGAAAAGCGTCTTGAGATAAGGGCTTTTCTGCCCGAGGCCGCTGAGGCCTGGGTTGTCAACGAACTGACACATGAGTCGCATATAATGAAGAATGTGCACAAGAAAGGCTTCTATTCCGTCGCTCTGACCGGAGATGCCTTCCCCTATCGTATCGGCATAAAGACCCCTGAGGGGGAGACCTCTGAAACACCCGACCCGTATTCCTTCGGCCAAATTCTTACAGATTATGACCTGCATCTGATTGGTGAGGGCAGTCACTATAAGAAGTATGAGAAACTCGGGGCCCATGTAATCGAGGTCAAGGGTACGAAAGGTGTGCATTTTGCTGTCTGGGCGCCTAATGCAAAGAGTGTGAGCGTCATCGGAGATTTCAACCGCTGGGATGAGAGGCGCCATCCCATGCGGTTGCTGCTTGGGGCCGGGATATGGGAGATATTCATCCCGGGTCTCGATGAAGGAGAGCTTTACAAATTCAGCATCAGATCGCGTTACCACAACTATCGTGCGGTGAAGGCCGACCCGTATGGTTTCTTCTTTGAAGTCAGGCCGAAGAGCGCCTCCATAGTCCATGACATAAACGTATATACCTGGGGCGACAAAACATGGATAAAGGAGCGCCAGCGTACCAACTGGTTCGAATCACCGGTATCAGTGTACGAGGTTCACCTGGGCTCCTGGATGAGATGCGCTGAAGAAGAAAACAGGATGCTTACTTACAGAGAGCTTGCCTCCAGGCTGATACCTTATGTCAAGTCCATGGGATTTACTCATATAGAACTTCTTCCTGTGTCCGAGCATCCCCTTGACGCCTCATGGGGATATCAGACGATAGGCTACTTCGCTCCTACGAGCAGGTTCGGGACGCCTGAGGATTTCATGGCCTTCGTTGACAGCTGTCATCAGAACAACATCGGGGTCATCCTTGACTGGGTGCCGGCACATTTTCCGAAGGACGGACACGGCCTCGGGTTTTTTGATGGAACGTACCTCTATGAGCACATGGATAAGCGTAAGGGAGAGCATAAAGACTGGGGCACGCTCATCTTCAACTATGGACGCAAAGAGGTGATGAACTTTCTCATATCCAACGCCCTTTTCTGGCTCGAAAAATACCACATCGACGGGTTGCGCGTCGACGCAGTTGCCTCCATGATCTATCTGGATTATTCGAGAAGGCCCGGCGAATGGATACCGAACATCTATGGCGGAAACGAGAATTTAGAGGCGATTGAGTTTATAAAAAAGTTCAACGTTATCACTCACCAGCTTTTCCCCGGCATACTGACTATCGCAGAGGAGTCTACGGCATGGCCCAGTGTTTCAAAACCGGTCTATCTTGGGGGGCTGGGGTTCGATATGAAATGGAATATGGGATGGATGAACGACATGCTCGTCTATATTTCGAAGGATCCGGTCCACCGGAAGTTCCATCACAACAACCTGACATTCGGACTCATCTACGCCTTTACCGAAAATTTCGTCCTTGTTCTTTCTCACGACGAGGTTGTGCATGGCAAAAGGTCGATGATTAACAAGATGCCGGGCGACGTCTGGAGGAAGTTCGCCAACCTCAGGCTCTTCTACGGATTCATGTACGCCCATCCGGGCAAGAAACTCCTTTTTATGGGGGATGAGTTCGGCCAGTGGGACGAATGGAACTTCGACCAATCGCTCGACTGGCAGCTCCTCGAAAAGGAGCAGCACCTAAAATTGCAAAAGTATGTACGCTATCTGAATTCCGAATATGTGGCAGAGGCGTCTTTGCACGAGGTCGACTTTGAACCCAAGGGGTTTGAGTGGATAGATTTCAGGGACACGGACAGCAGCATCATCTCCTTCATGAGGCATGCGAAGGCGCCCGACGATTATATCGTTGTCGTCTGCAATTTCACGCCGATTCCCCGTTATGGATACAGAGTCGGCGTGCTGGAGGAGTGTTTCTACAAAGAGATGCTGAACAGCGACTCTTCCGAATACGGCGGAAGCAATATGGGCAACCTGGGAGGGGTTCATTCCGAAAAAATCCCCTGGCACGGGAAAAGCTGTTCCATGAAGATCACGCTCCCTCCGCTTGCGGTCCTTTATTTCAAGCCCGAGCGCAAAACCGATAAGTCATCGGTATCACGGTAGGCTGAACTGAGTCAGCGCGAGGTTCCAATAAATATTCTTATCGGCATATTGTCAGGCATCTTCGGAGGGCTCGTAGGCCTCGGAGGAGGGGTCATCATGATACCCCTGATGGTGGGTTTCCTCAAACTCGGCCAGCACAGGGCCCATGGTACAAGTCTTGTCGCCCTTGTTTTTACAGGGATATCAGGGGCAGTGACTTATGCGCTGAAGGGATCAGTGGACGTCATGGCAGCGCTCTTGCTCGCTGTCACCGCTGTCGTTACGGCGCGGTCCGGCGCCCATTTTGCGCATGCCCTCCCCGAGTGGAAACTCAAAAGGTCCTTCGGGGGTTTTTTGATCTTCGTATCGGTGCTCCTTCTTTTGAAACCATATCTTTCCCATTTTATGGGTTCGGCCGGCGGCTGGGGCAAGTCTGTCGTCCTTCTGGTCACGGGCGCCTTTACCGGGTTTCTCTCCGGCATGATGGGTGTTGGAGGCGGGACCATCATGGTCCCGGCAATGGTCCTTCTGGCCGGTTTCAGCCAGCATCTTGCGCAGGGGAGTTCGCTCCTGGCGATGGTTCCGGCCGGGGCAGCGGGCGCCTATGCGCACTGGCGGCTTGGAAATGTGGAAGCCAAACTCTTGCCGGGTCTCATCCCGGGAATCCTTCTGGGGACTTATCTCGGGGGGACGTTAGCGCACAAACTTCCCGAAGGGGCCTTACGAATAGTTTTTGCGGCGGTTCTGATCTGGACAGGCGCAAGGTACATCAAGAGCCAGGCGCCGTCGTAAAAGACGAATCACTTTCTCTTGTATGTCCCGATGATCTGTGCCTGCGATATGATGTGCCCCTGCATAGCTTTTTCAAGATCCTTTTTCCCTGCATTCGTTCCAAGGCTGAGCTGAGTATCAAGGGCATAGAGCTTAAAGAAATATCTGTGAGTGCCTGACGGAGGGCAGGGGCCTCCGTAGGCATGTTTTCTGAAGTCGTTTATGCCCTGCACAGCGCCTTTCGGCACCGAATTTTCCGCAATTTCAGCGGCCTTGGGATCGATGTTCCATACCACCCAGTGCACCCACATGCCGCTTGGCGCATCGGGGTCGTCAACGATAAGCGCCAGAGATTTTGCACTGGCCGGAACTCCAGCAATAGCGAGGGGCGGGTTTATGTCCCTGCCGTCACATGTGAATTTAGCCGGAATGCCGCCGTTGTTTTCAAACGCACTGCTCGATATTCTCAATGCCTCTGTCATTTTTGCCTCCCTGCCCGAAGCAGTAAATCTAAAAAAAAATAGGGATGTCGCTATCAGCACCAAGACGAAAATTATTTTTGTCGTCTTTAGTTTCATATTTAAGCATAGCAAGATTTAAGGAAATGTCTACTGCAGTGGCCTTGCATTGTCAACGTATCATAATAATAAAGGAGGGACTTCACAATGTCCGTCATTTCACGAAAATGGCTTCAGATTTATTGGAAAATCTTGCCCAGCCCCTTTTTTTCAAAGAGGGGACTTCGAACCCTTCCCCTTTGGAAAAGGGGGAGTGAGGGGGATTTTATGAAGATTATATTCATGCTCATTTGTGCCGAATGGCCGGCATGGCGATTCTCGAATTTCTCCAGCGGTAATCCATATGCTTCTTAATACATGGATGCCCGATTACGGTCCTCGGGCATGACAGATGTTTATGGTCTGCTGCAAAAAGATTAATATTTCTCGGATCTGCAGCTATATTACCGTGGCGACCGCGCTACCGAGACGGGCAATACGCGCCGCTGAAGCCGCTCAGATGCTATCCTGATGCACAAGAAAACTATGTAGGGACTTACCTTTTCTTTTTCCGGGATGCCAGGACAGCAATAAACCTCGCCCGTGTCGAAGCAGTATTCGGAAGCCCCTCTTTTTTGCAGAAAGCGAGAAGTTCCTCAACATCTACTTCCACGAGCTCAGGTTCGAGGCCGTTTGCGCGGATTTTTTCGATTGAGGAATCAAGGACCTCCATCCATTCGTCATATGTTTTCTCAAGTATGTGAGAGTCGGCCGCTGTTT
>JBAIXS010000060.1:0-4803 GCA_037916395.1 Candidatus Sulfobium mesophilum | reverse complement strand
GTGCAGGCGCTGCAGGCCTCAGGGAGGGTGGTGGCGATGACCGGCGACGGAATCAATGACGGACCTGCTCTCAAAGCTGCCGATATCGGCATTGCGATGGGACACACCGGTACGGACGTCGCCAGGGAAGTCGCCGATGTGGTGCTTGAAGACGATAACCTTGAAACCATGATCATAGCTATCAGCCAGGGAAGGACTATTTATAATAACATTAGGAAGTCAGTCCATTTCCTGCTGGCAACGAACATGAGCGAGATCATGGTCATGTTCGGGGCAATGGCGACCGGCCTTGGGCAGCCCCTAAATGCGATGCAGCTGCTCTGGATCAATCTGCTAACCGACATCGCGCCAGGTCTTGCCCTCGCCCTTGAGGCGCCCGAGCCCGATGTGCTGAGCCGGCCTCCGAGAAGCCCTGACGAACCAATTGTCAGGAAAGACGACTTCAAGAGGATCGCATTTGAAGCGGCGATGCTTTCTGCCGGCGCAATGGGCGCTTACGGCTATGGAATATTGCGTTACGGTATAGGTCCTCAGGCAGGTACCATGGCGTTTATGGGACTGACCCTCGGGCAAATACTACATGCACTGAGTTGCCGTTCGGAAAAATACAGCCTCTTTGACAAAGAGAGCTTGCCATCAAACAGGTATTTGAATGCAGCGCTGGCAGGCTCTGTCGGACTCCAGGCGCTGGCCATGGCAGTGCCGGGTCTTCGAAGTCTGCTCGGCTTGTCGCCAATAGGGCTTGTCGACTGGCTCGTGGTAGGCGGCGCTGCGGCAGCGCCACTACTGATCAACGAGGCGACAAAGCACTCATCCGTACCATCTCTTCGCGCATCCTTGGAGAAAGGTACCTTAACTGAAGGCTTGAACGGGCAACCTGTGGAGGAGATACTGGCATGAAAAAAGATTTCATATTTTCTTCCGAGTCGGTCACCGAGGGGCACCCCGACAAGCTTTGCGACCAAATTAGCGATGCTATAGTGGATCATTTCCTCCAGCAAGACCCTCACGCTTCCGTCATAGCCGAATGTGCAGTGTCGACCGCCATACTCTTTATTGCGGCAAGGTTCTCATCTGCCGCATATGTCGATTTCTCAAACGTCGCGCGCAGCGTCATCAGTCAGATAGGATACGACCATAAGGACTTCAACAGCAGGACATGCAGCATTGTTACGAGCCTCAAAGATCTCCCGCAGGAATCCGTGCGCATTTTTGACGAACGAAAGCTCTCTGATGAAGAAATCGACCGAATCCCGGTTAGAAACCAGGTCACGCTTTTCGGCTTCGCCTGCAACCAGACGCCGTCATGCATGCCGCTGCCGATATGGCTCGCCCATAAACTTTCCCGAAAACTGACATCCGTTCGTATCCAGAAAATTCTCCCTTATCTCATGCCTGACGGAAAGACCCAGGTCGGCGTAGAGTATCGAGACAGCAGACCGCACAGGATCCACAGTATTACAGTGATAGCCTCACAGGTGAAGTCCGATCAAAAAGGGGGGCCCGAGCTCGACCGGCTTCGGGATGACATTATGCAGACGGTAGTTGAACCTGCTTTTCAGGGGGAAGAGATCCACCCTGACAGCAGAACAAGGATTTTCATCAATCCGGAAGGTCTTTTCATTGTCGGCGGGCCTTCAGTGCATTCCGGTCTGACGGGAAGAAAAAATGCCATAGATACCTATGGGGAATATTCCCGCCATAGCGGCGCGGCGCTGAGCGGCAAGGACCCTATGAGAATTGACAGGGTCGGGGCATATGCCGCACGTTATGCCGCAAAGAACGTGATCGCCGCCGGATTTGCAGACGAGTGCGAAGTGCAGCTCAGCTATTCCATCGGCATGGCACGGCCTGTCAGCATCCAGGTGGAGACCTTCGGCACCGGAAAAATGCCTGATGACAAGATTGCGTCGCTTGTCGAACGACATTTCGACTTCAGACTCGCCTCGATAATCAGACAGTTCAATCTTAGGTATCTGCCGTCTATCATAAAAGGGGGGTTTTACCGTAAACTCAGCGCCTATGGCCATGTGGGCAGGATGGATATAGGGTCGCCGTGGGAGATGACAGACAAGGCGGCTTTCCTTAGAGAAGAGGCAAGGTGAGCCATACCGCAATTAATATGATCCAACCGCCGCTGTACGATGACCCCGCAGAGATGAAGCTCCATAAAGAGGCGATCCGTCACATTGTGATGCACCACTTTGATATATCTGAAGAACAGGTATCCAGACTCTACGAGATTGTCCTCAGACGATATAAGGCGCAGGCAAAGGTCCGGGACTTTCTTGTTGTGCTGGTCGGTCGAAGGGTCGAACTCCTACTCCAAAAGTGGAGCGGCAGGATTTTCAAAAAGACTTGAAAATATAGCCATCAACTCTCATCGCTTGAGCTTCGTGAAAAGTTTTTTTTGAGATCATAAACTTGCAAATTTGACAGATAACCGAGTGCCGGAGATTTCTTTTTCTGTATCTTCCCAGTTCCTTCTTAACCGATATTTCACCTCAGTGTAATAACCCTGCAAAAGTAAGTCTGTACAATAGTGCATACTCTCAGTAAAAGACGTTCTGACATGGTAAATGCTGTAAGCATATTTACAGGAGGCGCATTATGGCGAGAGCACATTTTGAAACATTGGCAATTTCACATGGCAGGTTCGCCGTCAAACTTGCGGTCGGCAAACAGGAGATCGATGCTGCACTCAGGCTCCGTTTTGAGGTCTTCAATCTGGAGCTTGGTAAAGGCCTCCCCGAATCGTATCTTACCGAAAAAGACGAAGATGCCTATGATGATTATTGCGACCATCTCATAGCCATTGATACTGAAACCGACAAAATCGTTGGAACGTATCGCATGATGCCGGGGGTGGTAGCGGAAAACTCTATAGGTTATTACTCGGAGACTGAGTTTGACCTCACGGCACTCAGAGACCTGCCTGGCTCAAAGCTGGAACTGGGACGTTCATGTGTCCACAGAAATTTCAGGAGTGCCTCTGTCATTAGTCTTCTCTGGCGGGGAATCGCTTCATATGTTGCGAAGTACGATATCCGTCATCTCTTCGGCTGCGGCAGTATGCATTCTTCGAATCCTGCAGAAATAAGCCTTGTTTATTCTTATCTAAACCGGTTCCACAGGGCTGATGAACGCCATCAAGTCAAGCCTCTGAGAAGGCTGAGGGAAGTAAGGATGCATTCTTTCTGCGACAGGGATCAGGCTTTTTCAGCGATCCCGCCGCTTATGAAAGGATATCTGAGGCTTGGGGCAAAGATTTGCGGAGAACCAGCTTATGACCACATCTTTGGAACTACAGACTTTCTGATATTGCTAGACACTCAAAAAGTGCTTGATCGTTATAAGAGAAGATTTTTCCCCGATGCACCGGAACGCGTATGCGCGGCATAGTAAGAGTATATAAAGTCGTACTCATCATACTGCTCAACATCACGTTTCTCCTCCCCGGCCTAGTTGTTTTAGCATTTCCCGGGAAAAATATCCGCCTTCGGGCAGCATCTGCAGGCATGTCAGTCTGGGCAAGATATGCCTGTTCAATATTGGGCATAAGAATCAAAAAGACGGGGATTGGGAATATCCCTCCGGGATCTTTAATTGTGGCAAATCACTGCAGCTACCTTGATATCCTGGTCCTGGGCAGTCTTATTTCCGGGGTCTTCGTTGCAAAACAGGAAATCGCATCATGGCCCCTGCTGGGCTGGCTGTCGCATCTGGCCGGTACAATATTCGTGGACAGGCGCTCGAAGATGTCGGCACTCACTACACTCTATGCAATAAAGCGTCGTTTGGCAGCAGATATCAGTGTCCTTCTTTTCCCTGAGGGAACCACAAACAACGGAACGAATATTTTGGCTTTTAAAAGTTCTTTCTTTGTCATACCTGCAGAAAAGAACAGAACTGTTCAGCCTGTGAGTCTCATCTATTCCCACATCAATGGAAAACCGGTCGAAGACCACGAAAGGGACCATATCGCCTGGTACGGCACGATGAGCTTACTCCCTCACCTCTGGCATATATTGGGGCTAAGGAATATCGACGTCGGGGTCTATTTCAGCCCTGCCATTCAGGCCGTAATGGAGGGGCTTGATGCTGCAAAGACGAGGAAAATGGTTGCCTCAATGGCTTATAACAGCGTTGTAGCAGGATATCAGTCAATGTTGACCGAGGTTCCCGGAAGTCTCTAAGATCATCGAAAAACATCCACTAGGCAGGCACTTGTAAATTTGCCATCCGCCTCCTCTGTATCGCCTCAAAGTCTTCCACTACGCGCTCATAGGACTCATGCATCAGATGAGACGAAATGACAAAATCAGCCGAAGACCTATTGCAGGCAATCGGTATGTTATAAACAACCGCGATCCTCAGAAGCGCCTTCACGTCCACATCGTGAGGATGAGGCTCTAGAGGGTCCCAAAAGAAAACAACCATATCTATTTCGCTCTCTGCTATCTTGGCCCCGATCTGCTGATCTCCGCCGAGAGGACCGCTCTTAAAGCAGTGCACTTCAACACCAAGGGCAATCGAAAGAAGGGTCCCCGTGCTTCCTGTAGCGTATAGTTCATGTTGAGCTAAAAGCTCCTTGTTATATCTTGCCCACTCCAGGAGTGCCTTTTTCATGTTGTCATGCGCAACAAGCGCAATCCTTTTTTGAGTCTTCATTCGAATAATGCTCATAATTCCTACCTTTCTTTTGTATTGTACAACCGGCCGCTTACAGTATAATGTCAATCAGGATAAGATTTTGTGACAAAAGGAAGGAGCATGCGATGAATTTCTGGGAAAAAGTGAAGG
>JBAIXS010000059.1:0-7465 GCA_037916395.1 Candidatus Sulfobium mesophilum | reverse complement strand
TGCAAGTCCCATTGATTTTGCGAGTGCATATACCTATCTAAGTTCGACATCACTTTTACTGGCCAAAATGGCGCCGACAGGCACTACCTCTGTTACTTACTGGGGAACAAGAGATGCTATAGTATTAACGGGCGCCGAAGACATAAATATTTTTAGCCTCAGCGGCAACGATTTAAGCAACGCCTCATCCCTCACTTTCAATATCGGCGCCGACGATATCGCAATTGTGAATGTTTCAGGAAAAGTCGACAATTTTAGTGGTTTCGGGCTATTCGGATACGACAAGAAGCAGGGAAATATCCTCTACAATTTTTACGAGGCTGATCAATTGACGATGCATAACATAGGTATAATGGGAAGCATACTCGCCCCAGACGCAGACGTTATATTTAATACAGGGGTTATTAACGGAACCTTGATTGCCGACTCATTAACAGGAAGCGGACAATCTAATCAGTCCTTGTTTCATCATGACGTTCCGGTAACGTCCGTGCCTGAGCCCGCGCCAGCGATATTGCTTGGATGCGGACTGGCAGGAATATTTATCTTTAGAAGAAAAATGAAGAGGTCCGCAATCCTTCTTCAAGAAAGATTATCGCCCAGCGAGTCGCTAAGGAGACCAGACAAGACTGAATGACAGCCCATGGCGAGACCAGTGAGAGTGTCAGTTGAAGCTATTAAGCAGCGGGCAGGACAAACCTTCCAGTGTAGTGTCCAATAAATAACTTACTGAAATATTCTTGCCGTCATTCCCCGACTCCGATCGGGGAATCCACTTTTTTAAAAGATTTCTGGATAGTCCGGTCAAGCCGGACAATGACAACAACTTACGGGACAGCACACTAGAATTCGCAAGAAACGCATTCCCCTATCTTAGGCTTACGGCTATTTCTTCCGCAAAATCAGAAAGGGTGTCATCCCTCGCACCGAAGACCACATAGGCACTCTGCTCGTAAGGCATCCCGAGAAACTCATCCCGCTTCATAACGACGGCACGCCGGCCGGCTGCTCTCACTCCGTCTGCAAGGTCCTTACTCGATATGTCCTTTGCGGCCGTGCCGCCGGCGTAATAGATCGGAAGAAGGACAAGCTGATCATCCTTTCCCATATTATCTGCAAATACTCTGATATAGCCGTCTTTCATCAGTCTTGTCGGCCCGTAGCCGTGAGGCTGGAAAATGTAGCATATCCTGTCACTCAGCGTCTTCATTGTCTTCATGAGGCTGAGGATTTTATGAGGATTATGGGCATAATCGTCCACCACAAGATGGCTTCCGTCATTAAGGTGGATATCGAACCTTCTTTCGATTCCGTCAAACTCCGGAAGCGCCTCCGAAATCTTTTCTCCATCAACGCCCAGCTCGGACAAAAGCGCTATGCATGCAAGGGCATTATAGAGGTTATGCATGCCGGGAATAGAAACCTCGAACTGTCTTCCTTTAACCCTGAAAGTCGTTCTCAGCCGATCATATCTGACGTCTGCTGCGCGGTACTCTGATTCCTTCACGATCGAAAACCTGACAGGATTTTTTATCCTGCAGGCGGCAAGGTTGTCATCGTCGCCACCGGTCACCACAACCCCCGAGGTATTTTCTGCCAGCCGTTCAAACATGCGGCCCGTTTCCTCCACACTATGGTGATCAAGATCGAGGTTGGAAATAATCGTATGAGACGGCATATAGTCCACAATACTGCCGTCAGACTCGCATGCCTCAACCACAAGACTGTCGGAAGGACCGGTCAGGAAATTGCCGGGGTTGCCGTTTGTGCTGAATTGTTTAACCCGCCCGCCGCCTATAAAATTAGGTCCAAGCCCGATCCTCCACATCAGAAAAGCCAGCATGCCCGACACCGTCGACTTCCCGCTCGTCCCAGCAACCGCAATCGTTCTGAAACCGGAGACTATTTCCGTAAGATATTGAGGGCGTGTCCTGACAGGGACTCCAAGTCCTTCGGCCTTTACAAAGTCAGGATTGTTCTTTTCGACAGCCGTGCTGAATACCGCAAGCTCTGTCGATCTTTCAATGCCGCTTCCGTCCTGGGCAAAGATCGCAATGCCTTTATCCCTGAGTTTCCTTACAAGCGGATTGTCCGGAAAAGAATCGAAAAGTCGATCGGAGCCTGATACCTGATGTCCCTTCTCTTTCACAAAGCCCGCGATCGATGAGACACCGCTGCCGCCAATGCCTGAAAAAAATATTTTCATGTGTTGCCGCTTACTTTATCGTCCTTTTGAATTCCGGACTTCCTGAGTGTATTGGTCTGCCTTTTGATCCGCGTCTTCCGTCTATCAGCAAACCGCTCTTTCCTCTGCGGCTTCCCGCCGGTTTTTCGGTCCCGGGAAATTCCTGGCTCTTCTTATGAGATCTCTCTTTCTTACGCCTCCAGGGACCTTTATAAAAATAATGTCTTCGTTTCTGGCTGAAGCGGCATATCCGCCATCCTCACCGCGCATTTTTTCTACCGGAAAGGACCTCTCCTCAAGTCCCGGCGAAAGAAATTCAACACTGTCTCCAATGTCGAGTCTGTTTTTCAGACCGACCTTTGCATCTTCTCCCTGCACTTCAAGGACAATGCCTACGAGTTCGTGGCTCATCCTGTAACTTTCTTCATCGAAATTATAATCAGTGTCGGGCTGCCTTCCGAAGAACATGCCGCTGGTAAACCCCCTGCTGCTGAACATTGAAAGTTCCCGCATCCACCGTTTCTCGACTTCCAGGCCAACTGATCCCCCGATAGCGTCCACAGCTTCACGGTAGGCCTTCACAACCCCTGCAACATAATTAATGCCTTTCATCCTGCCCTCTATCTTAAAACTCTCAATCCCCGCATCTGCTAAAATGCCGAGGTGGCGGATCATGCAGAGGTCCTTCGAACTCAGGACATATGTTCCCCTGTCGTCTTCATAGACAGGGAAATACTCGCCCTGCCTCTTCTCCTCCATCAGCACGTAGTTCCACCTGCAGGAATTAGTGCATTCGCCCCTGTTGGCACTCCGCGAGGCAAGGAAACTGCTTATGTAACATCTTCCTGAATAGGACAGGCAGATCGAACCGTGCACAAAGACTTCGAGTTCCAGATCCGTTTCTTTGCGTATTTCCCGGATTTCCCCGATGGTCAACTCCCTTGAGAGAACGATCCTCTTCGCCCCAAGCCGCTGCCAAAATTCTGCTGCCCGGGCATTAGTGACATTTGCCTGAGTGCTTATATGGACATCAATTTCGGGGGCCCTTTCACGAAACAGGGCAAAGATACCGGGATCGGAGAGAATAACCGCGTCGGGGTGGACGTCGCGCAGAAACTTAATATGCTTTAAAATATCGGTCAGGTCCCTGTTATGGGGAAAGATATTGACGGTCGCATAAACCCGTACCCCTTTTCCCCTGGCGTACCCGATTGCCTCCTTCATTTCATCTTCATTGAAATTCCCGGCCTTCCCCCTGAGACTGAACCTGGAATCTCCGAGATAAACCGCGTCGGCGCCATAATGAATGGCTGTTATAAGTTTTTCAAAATCTCCGGCAGGGGCCAGGAGTTCAGGCTTTTTCACAGGCCCTGCCCTCCGATGACTTCCGGCATTTTTTTATTTCCTCTCTGGCGAGGAAATCGCATCGCTCGTTTTCAACGTGGCCGTTGTGCCCTTTTATCCAGCTCCATTTTATATCATGCGGTCCGGAGGCCTTCAGGAGCCTCTGCCAAAGGTCCTTGTTAAGTACCTCTTTTTTTTGAGAGTTGCGCCAGTTATTTCTTATCCACCTGTCTATCCACTCGCTCATGCCTTTCATCACATAGGTCGAATCAGTTGTGACCTTAACGCTGCAAGGCTTCTTAAGCGCCTCAAGGGCAGAGATTACGCCCATCAACTCCATTCTGTTGTTGGTGGTCATAGGATCACACCCTGACAATTCCTTAGACTTCTCTCCGGATTTAAGGATCGCTCCATAGCCGCCAACCCCTGGATTGCCGCTACATGCGCCGTCTGCATAGATTTCAACGAATGGTTTTTTGGAATCTTTCATTTTGTATATTACATTGTTTTGAAAACAATTTTCCAAAGATGACAAGACGATCTCAGTTCTGGCAGAACTCAAATACCGTCCGCTCCTCAACCGAGACCGATTGCTGAAGACAGGCCGATCCGGACAATCACAAAAAGCAGGGTTGAATTACCAAAGAATGATGTTTTCGACAATAACCGATCTCATGCCGCTGCCAATCCCCCCATATCGCAAGCGAACCCAAACGCAGCACGTGCCTCAGTTGAAGTGATGAGCGGCTGTCAGAATTACTGCCGGAACCCCGGGGCCTAATCTGCTGATGGAATCATTGGCGGCCAACGCCTGTCAGAGTCACGAAATTGAAGGACCAAACCCGTATGTTCCTTCCGACAATGTCTGGCCCGCCTTCCTGTCGTCCATAATTCTGGCGGCCTCGAGAACGAGCCACATGGTGTCAGATTTTATACTGACATTATTTGTCCTTTGCCCGTGAAAAATGGAAAAGTTCCCTTCCCTCCAGCACATGAGCTCATAAAAGGCCTCCTGACCGATCACACTGCCCAGCTGAGCATGTACAAGTCTGCCCTTTGTCATGTACAAATTGCCTTTCTCTTCACCCCTTATGATCTCTACCTTCGCCGTCTTCAGCCCCAAGTTGAGAATCTGTATTATGTCAGTTAGATCGAAATCCTCCAGCTTTCCCATGAGTCCCACAGCATTGTTAACTGGGGCAGAAGATGATTCGAACAGTATATTCCTCACCTGAGCGACGAGCTGGTCAGCAGTAAATGGCTTTATCATGCGATGTATATCAGACGGCAAGTTATAAATATTATCCCCGGCAGCAGCAAGAATAAGGAACTGGGCTTCCGAGGAAAACGTCTTGCGCGCAACCTGATGGAACTCCCGAAAGGCTTCAGCGGCAAATGCTTGCAGGTCGACCATTACAATATCAGGTCTTCTATGCTTAATGATTTCAAGCGCGGTACCGCTGTCCGCCGATTGAACTATGTCGAATTCCTGAACCGGCATATTCAGCCTCATTATGGCGGCGATCTGCTCCTCGCGCTCAAGTATCAGAATCATCTTCTTCTGCATCAGGTCTCCACTGTCCCGTCGCACGACGGAAAGAAATATTTCCACGATTTCAGGATCAAACTGGCGGCCTGCATTCTTCTGAATAATGCGAATTGCCTGGTCCCGGGACATGGCCTTTCTGTATGGTCTGTCGGTTGTCATTGCATAATATGCGTCAGCGATGCATATTATGCGGGCTCCCACAGCGATTTGTCTTCCCCTGAGTCCCCCGGGATAGCCGCTTCCATCGTAGCATTCATGATGCTGGCTTATTATGGGTTCGAGATCCCAGGGGAAGCTTACCTGCCTTAACAGCTGGACTGTGTATGACGGGTGAGATTTCATCGGGATCATTTCAGCCGGGCTCAGTTTTCTTCTGTCATCCAGCAGCTGATTCTGAATCATGATTTTGCCAAGATCTCTTAAAAGAGCCGACATCTGGATAGCCTCAACCAGCGTCTCGTCAAGCTGCATCCTGGCGGCTATCTTTCCGGACAACTCCGCGACAAGATGATTATTATTAAAGAAGTATTTATCGTTTGCATGAAATATCTGCAGCAGGCGGTCGACAATGGAATGGGAAAACTTTTTCATCTCCGCTATTTCAGTATCCGCGATGCCCATGTTGCTCAGATAGTCTTTAAGCAGATTTGCGAACTCGTCAATATTGAGCGGCAGTTCAGTCGTTTCCTGAGGAAAAGGTGAAATGAAGATGGTGCTGACACCAGGCCTGAGCTTCCCTATCAGGCTCTTGAGGTCCTGCCTGCTCATCCCTTCGACTTCAGATCCGATGAGCATCAATCCGATATTTTCTTCCTGAAGTATGCGCAGCGCTTCGAGGGGCTGTCCGGTATCGATGACAGCGTTGTCGCCGGCATCGAGAAGAAAGCGAAGAAAATTTCTTTCCTGCTCGCTCTTGACGAATATAAGAGCTTTTCTCACGCCTGAATTATCTCACCGTCAGTAGTTAAGCCACACCATCTCCAACAGGGTATTCCAGGTACGGTCACGCAGTCTGTCATTGTTGTTTCTTAAATCTCCACGGTAACGATAATATTTAAAATTGTTTAACAAGCAAAATTGATGCCGATATTATCGTAATTGTTTAACCAAATGATATCTAACTTGTGTAATAAAAGGATATTTTGGATTTTGTCCGGGTATTTGTTGACTATTTAGCATTATATTTTTGGTACTTGCCGGCAGGTGAAATAACCGAAAAAGACCTTTTACCTGGCTAAATCACCTGAAAGAATTACAAACCGGATTAATTGAAGAATGCTAAATTAGACCGGCAGCGTGTGCTATATGCTATGAGTTCTTTTGCCTCTTCAAATAGGCGGTCTATGGAAAAGGACAGAATATTAAGAAAGAAAATTCATCTCTTTTTCCCATGCTGTTGCCTCGGCATATTTGTCAAAAATCCTCTCCCGTCGTCTAAACTCGCGACAGTGGACCGTCCTGCGGCCTTTAACTTCCCCGACGCCCATGTCCGCGTGGAGCATTTCGTGATAGACAATGAACTCGATGAAGAAGGAGGGCACCTTTCTCCTGTCGAGTATGGGGTTTATCCTGATGGTGTTTGTGTGGCTGCTGTAACTTCCGAGAGTCCGTCGTCTCACCGCCCTTCCCCGGCGCCTTGTCCCCCAGGTTACCGATGCCGTTATCCTGCCGCCGAAGTATTCGTCATTAACGGCCTGCGCCGCTTCACAAAGGTCATGGTGTTTTCCGATGGGGTTGATGCGGCAGCGCCTCGTGGTTGCCCTTTTGAGGAGGCTGCTCTGCCGCCGGATAAACTCCCTTATCAGAGGGGTCTTTCCCCTTCTTCTTGCGATGAATGAAGCTATCTCGGCTATCAGGGCGTCGCCTGCCTGCAGGAACATCCGGTGCAGCCTCACCTGCAAAACGCTATCCCTCACGCTTGCCGAAATCATCGAAGTCGAGTTGTCCGTAAGTGTGAGGGAAATTTTTTGGCCTGCGGCCTTTTGGAGATGGGCTCTGAGAGTTTCCTCCGAAAGACCGAAGGGGAGGTTTAGTTGTGCGTTAGTTTTGCCTGTGTAATGAGTCATAAATCTCTTTACATAGAAAGATTGAAAACAAATTGGAGTTGATGGCTCATAATGGACTAAAAATCGTCATGCCCGCGAAGGTGGGTATCCAGAGCCCTGGATTCCGTGTCAAGCACGGAATGACAATCTCAATTTTGAGGCTGAACCACTCCATCAAATGCAAATAGGCGTTGGACTCACTATGCTAGTAATTCTTCTTAAGCTCCACGAGGACCTGCTTTGCAACATTCTTCAATGTCTCAAAAACCCCTGGCCCTGTAACTGCAACTGCCTCGAAAAAGGCGATGCCTCCGGGATTAAGAAGTTTGTCCATGCTCTCCA
>JBAIXS010000058.1:0-2266 GCA_037916395.1 Candidatus Sulfobium mesophilum | reverse complement strand
GGTATCATACCAGCATCGAGCCGGCGCAGCATATGCTGGTCCTGCCTCACAAGGATAAACCGGGCATGGTAGCTCAGGTTGCGACAGTATTGAGCAGGGAGAACATCAACATATCCATGATGCAGGTTGGAAGAAAAGTTCGTGCCCAGATAGGCGGTGAATCTGTGATGATCCTTAACGTGGACGAACCTGTCAGTGAAGCTATTCTTAGACGGTTACAAGAAATAGACGGCATTTACAGCGCCAAATATGTCAATTTAACGGCCCAGTAAAAAAATATCTTTTCAGGATGATAGATGAGGAGCTATGCTTTACACAGGGGAGGAGAAGGGGGGATTTTATCACTTCATATTTATTACCGTGGATGCGGATAAGGTGAAAGGAAAAGTAATTGATATAAGAGGGGAAGTAAAAGATACTTTTGAGCGATAAAATGAGAGGCCTGGCAACTCCTGCTGAGCACCTGTAAAGACAGAAAGCAACATTACATATGAGATATGTTACTAAAATGCAAAATGATATTAATATTCCCCGCCTTTACCGCGGCCACAAATTATAGTATATTGTGGAAATGATCAGACCTATTAAGCTTTTCTGCGTATCGATCTTTATCGTCGTTGCAAGCATGGTCTTTGGCTGTGCGACTTTGCCCGACGTTTCCGATATACTGGAAGACGTGCCTGCAGACGGAAAACCTCCGGAAATTGTGAGCACCAAGGGATCGCTGCCGCAGGCTCAAAGCAAAGCCATTATAAAAAGGATAAAACGCTTTTCAGGGGTCAGCGATATCGTTGAAAGGCAAACCCTGGCGCTTCAGGCGGTGAGCGGAAGGCCTCTCGTAAGCGGCAACAAAGTTACCCTTCTGGTGGACGGGCCGGCAACTTACGGAGCAATGCTCAAGGCAATCGATGGCGCAAAACACAATATCGACTTTGAGACCTTCATTTTCGAAGACGATGAGGTCGGACGACGTTTCGCTGACGCTTTGCTGAAAAAGGAGGCCGAGGGCGTGCAGGTAAATATTATCTACGACAGCGTGGGCTCAAAAAACACCGCCCCTGCGTTTTTTCAACATCTGCGTGACGGAGGGATCAATGTCCTTGAGTTTAATCCCGTCAATCCGCTTCTGGTTCCTGTTGGGAAGTCACACCTTACCCAACGCGACCACCGTAAGATCATTGTTGTAGACGGCTCAATCGCCTTTACCGGAGGCGTGAATATAAGTCATGTGTATTCCGGGCCATCGGGAATATCCCGCGGAGATGAAAGGGAGGAGAAGAGGAAAAAAGAGGCCGCAGAGTCATGGCGCGATACACATGTACGTATCGAAGGACCGGCTGTTAGTGAATTACAGCAGCTGTTTCTGGAAACCTGGAGAGATAAGAAGGGACCTCAGCTTCAGGAAAAAGACTATTTCCCTCAGCTGAAAAAACAGGGCAATGAACTTGTTCAGGTCGTCGGCAGCACTCCAGGTCAGGAGAACCGAATCACCTTTGTTATGTATGTTGCCGCTTTTCTGAATGCCCAGAGGTCGATACATCTTACTACGCCATATTTTGTGCCGGACGGGCAGACTGTAAGCGCGCTTATCGACGCCGCAAAGCGAGGGCTGGATGTGAAGATCATCGTGCCTGAGGAGAGTGATTCGAGGCTTGCCGTCTCCGCAGGTCATTATTATTACTCCAAGCTGCTAAAAGCCGGCGTGAAGCTTTATGAGCGGAAGCACGTGATGATCCATGCCAAAACCTGTATTGTTGACGGGGTCTGGTCCACAGTCGGTTCAACTAACATGGACCTGTGGAGTTTTCTCCATAACAATGAGGTTAACGCTATCATCATCGGTACCGAGTTCGCATCTGAGATGGAGGCATTGTTCGAAAGCGATTTAAAGCAGTCGAAGGAAATTGTTCTTGATGAATGGCGGCAGCGGCCTTTATTCCCCCGTATCGGGGAGTGGTTTGCGCATCTCTTCAGGCATTATTTGTAAGGCCGGTTTGCCGTCCCTTTTCATATCCCCTTACCCTTCAGTCATGTTAGACTACCGCATGCCCATCGCCTTTTCGAGGCTTGCGCGGGCAACCTTATAGTCGTAAAGCGCCTGGTTGTAAGCGGTCTTGGCAACAGCGAGCGATACCTCAGCGTCCGAGACTTCGATGGGGTTGCCCACGCCGGCGGCATATCTGCCGTTGGCGATCTCAAGGTTCTCTGTTGCCTGCTGGACCGTCAGTTGAGTGTTGCTGATGCTGTCCTCTGCTACGTTGAGGTT
>JBAIXS010000057.1:0-4597 GCA_037916395.1 Candidatus Sulfobium mesophilum | reverse complement strand
ATAGATTGTGATGCAAGGCCCTCTCCAGTTTCCTCGAACTCCTCCACCCATACGAATACCCGTATACCAAAATCTTTAACATCATCTTAGGATCATAGGGCGAGTTGCCTACCCTCATCTCTTCTACCTCTATCCCTAATTCTTCCAAATTCAGGGCTTCTACAAAGGCATCATATGCCCTTACCGGATCATCCTCTCCTACATACTCTTCAATCGTCGGCGGCAACATCGTCAACTGGTCTCTATTCCCTCTTTTATATGCCAATTCCCTTTTTTCCCCTTCTTACTCGTTTTGCCGTCTATTATATACCCCCTGTGAATTGTGACACAGTCTGGCAGGCGGGAATCCAGGGTGTCTTTATTTGTTATAACGACTCTTGATATTCCCGCACAATGTGATAATGTGTAGTCATCAAGTCGAACAATCTACGGAGGATTAGGATGAAGATCGAACTGGAAGGCACCCTTTTGAATTTTACGCCTGAAAATGACAGGGAAAGACAGGAGTTAAACCAGCTCTGGACGATTATTATAGGCTGCGTCAGTGAAGGCAAGAAACTGGTGCCTGTAGGTCAGTACCTGCCGGGCATAAAAGAAGTTGCAACATTCAACATCGAATAATAAAAGGATCGGGGTCATCGCATATTCCGGCTATAAGGGAGATGAGGCGCCCCGGTCTTTTTTTATTGACGATGTCAGGGTAGAAGTCCTATCCATAATCAACTCATGGACCGAAGAGTCGCTTCAGGGGGAACGGAAGAGATTTTTTAAGGTAAGGGGAAACGACGGATTCACCCATACGTTATATTACGACGAAGTTCATGCCGGATGGTTCTTAGCAGTCAAATAAGTTTTGTACTGAATTACAGAAGATTGCTTTAGTTGTTCAAGGCAAACTGAATGGAGCATGAAACTATCTTCTTGCTCATTCTCGCTTCGCTCCGAGGCAATTTCTCGCCTGCCTGCGGCAGGCAATACGAGAAATTGAAGCCGCTCTGAAGAAAGTCTCATGCTGCGTCAATCCGTTTAAACTTGCCTAGGTTGGGAATCCTTCTTGAAATCCGGTCCGCGAATCTTTCGTATGCGCTCGACGATAGGCGGATGGGAATAATAGAATTTGGCGTATAACGGATGCGGATGAAGGTTTGAGAGATTGTCCTTCGAAAGCTTAATGAGAGACGTTGCAAGACTTTGGGCATCCGATGTCAGCTCAACAGCGAAACGGTCGGCTTCGTCTTCATGTTTTCGAGAAAGATAACTCATAATTGGCGTAAAAGGGAAGACGGCTATGCCATAAATAAATCCCAGGACCACTAATTCCGCAAAAAAAGCCTCCCCCTGAATATTGAATATGTGTGCAAGGACGTTTGACCTGATTACAAGAAAGGACAGATAGGCGCCCCCCAGGGCGGTAAGCTCGAACATAACGATCCGCTTCAGAACGTGTTTCTTTTTCCAGTGACCGGCTTCATGGGCAAGCACGGCAAGGATCTCGCCCTGCTCCATCAGCGCAATGAGAGTGTCAAAGAGGACGATCCTTTTCACTCTGCCGATGCCGGTGAAGTAGGCGTTTGTATGCCGGCTTCTTTTCGATGCGTCGATTGTGAAAACCCGGCTTACGCGTATCCCGATCTTCTTCATCATCTCCCCGATCTTTTCAACCAGTTCTCCGCCTTCTAAAGGAGTGAATTTATTGAAGAGGGGCTCGATTACGTAAGGGGAAACATACATGAGGAATACGCTGAAGACGAAGAAAAACCCCCAGGCAAAAAGCCACCAGTAATTGGGGCTGTGCTTTACGATAGGAAGCAACCCAAGGGACACGATCCCAAGGATTATCATTGACAGCAGGAGAGATTTCACCAGGTCTGTAAGCCAGAGTTTCCCGGTCATGGTATTAAAACCATATTTGTTTTCTATCCGGAATGTCGCATAAAGGCTGAATGGGATGGAAATAAGCGTATTTACAGCTGTCAGCACAAGGAAAAATACAGTCCCTTTTATGACAAACGGCAAGCTGAGGGAGTCGATCCAAATGTTGTAGAGAACGAGCAGCCCTCCGAAAAGGAAGCCGATCGTGATTATATTTCCGAAGACCGACTCGATCAGCGAAAGTGTGCTCGTTTCGATTGTATAGGCATGCGTCCTGGTAAGAACCGCCTCGTCGATATAACCTTCAAACCCCTCAGGTATGCTTATGCCGTATCTTTTCATATGCGCGAGGTTCAGCAATTTGAGCCAGTATTCAGACGCCTGAACGAAAAGATAAAGGAGCAATATAATGATCTGGTATTTTTGCATGTATTGCCTTATACCCACGATAGTTTACCCAAAAAATATAGTTTATGCAGCCGACATGCTCCAAAAAACTTTATAATGTCGCAAATTGCCTTTTTAGGTTATCAGTCCTTCTTCATGTGAAAAATACGCCTTTTAGATTGCAATGGTCTTACAAAGGTGGCGCAGATAAAGTTTTTCCCGCATGTCTTCCCATTTTTTAAATATTTTTTTTGTGGTGTATGAATAATAGGGGACAACTGATGATGGGATAATAACGTTTGGGGGCAAGGACGTCCGAAAATGGCTTTTTGTTCGGTTATAATAGATCATAAAAATGAAAGGAGTCTTAAATGGCTGTGGTTAAAGAAGGAGATACAATAAGGATACATTTTGTAGGCAAACTGGCTGACGGCACGGTTTTCGATACGTCTGAGGATGGGGCGTCACTCGAAATAAAGGTTGGCGGGGGTGAATTTCTGCCCGGGATTGAGCATGGCGTTTTAGGCATGAGCGCCGGTGAGAAGAAGACGATCATGATTGCTGCAGGCGAAGGTTATCCATACCACAAGGAACGGGTCTTCGAGTATGACAGGTCCAGACTGCCGGAGGGTTTAAATGTTGCAGTGGGGCAGCAGTTTCAGATGTTCCGCGCCGACGGACAGCCCGTGCCGGTTAGTATCATAGCGGTTGGTGAGAAGACGGTTACGCTGGATTGCAACCATCCCCTTGCCGGCAAGGAGCTGATTTTCGATATCACCCTGGAGGAGATAGTATAGAAGTTCCGAAATTTACCTCAAAAATAATGATCCATGCGTGAGGACGCATTCTCTCTCATTCTCGCTCCGTTCCGAGGCACCGGGCATACGGCCCGCTGAAGCCGTTCGAATGCATCCTCACGCATAGCTGATGTTGATTATTGAAGTTTCCGTATGGCAAAAAAAATAAACCTGAAATCTCTCTCTAAGGACGGTCTTTCCCGCTTTGTTGAAGACATTGGTCTTCCCCGCTTCCGCGCAGGCCAGCTGATACACTGGATTTACGAAAAGCACGCATCGGATATCTCAGGAATCACCGAGTTTTCGAAGGAACTCAGGTCTGAGTTGGATAGGCTGGCATATATCAGCGGCCTGAGATTGGCAAGGCGGCTAAAGTCTTCAGACGGCACGGAGAAGTTCCTTTTCGCGCTGGAGGACGACGAAACGATCGAAAGCGTGCTCATACCTGATGACGCACGACTGACGCTCTGCATATCCTCGCAGGTAGGCTGCGCGATGGGCTGTAAGTTTTGCCTGACCGGCAAGCTGGGCCTTATCAGAAACCTAAGGGCATATGAGATCGCAGACCAGGTTATTGCCGTCAACAGGCTTATACTGCCACGAAAGATAACTAACATCGTCATGATGGGGATGGGCGAGCCGCTTGCAAACCTGGAGGAGGTGGCTGATGCGCTCTGGAGGATTACAGAATTTATAGGAATATCGAAGCGGAAGATTACTCTTTCGACTGCCGGGCTTGTTCCAGGGATTGCGCTTCTTGCCGATAAGGCTCCGCATGTGAATCTCGCTGTTTCGCTGAATGCTTCGTCTGATAAGGGCAGGGATGAAATCATGCCCATAAACAGGCGGTATCCTCTAAAGACCCTTATGGACGCCTGCAGAAAGTTCCCTCTGGGTCCAAGAAGAAGGATAACATTCGAGTATGTCATGATCGGTGGTGTGAACGATTCGCTCGAAGATGCAGGCCGCCTTGTAAAGCTTGTCAGGGGCCTGCGTTGCAAGATAAACCTTATACCCCTGAACCCGCATCCGGAAAGCGGGATGAAACGGCCGTCCGACACCGTTGTTCTTAGATTCCAGAAAGCCCTTGCAGATAGTGGCCTTGCCGTTTTTATAAGGGAGAGCAAGGGGCAGGATATACTTGCGGCATGCGGGCAGCTAAGGGCAGGACACTAAGAATACCTGAAGAATATGTTAAGCGCCCCGGTGCTCCCTAGCGACGGGCTCCGGGTTTTAGCCGAAATTATTCATGCGTGAAGGAGTAGACCATCTTTTCGCTCATTCTCGCTTCGCTCTGAGGCACCGGCGCGCCCGCAACGGGCAATACGCGCCGCTGAAACCGTTCGAATGCATCCCCGCCCAAATTTATGGTTGATTTTGGTTTCGTGTCGAACTTAATAGAAAAAAGAGTCTTTCATCCCTTTGAGACAGGCAGACTGATTCCGGGGACTTAGTCCTTCTATCAGTGTATTTTCTTAAGCAGCCAGGCCATGTTCTGCCCCAAAATTTTCATTGTCTGGATTCCCTCGCTGTCGTTTTTA
>JBAIXS010000056.1:0-6797 GCA_037916395.1 Candidatus Sulfobium mesophilum | reverse complement strand
GTTTTTCAGGACTGTCTTTTGTGGGGCGGCAGGCTGTCACAGTTCCGGCAAGAGAGAGAAGGACATTTCCGGGAAGGGTTATTTCTACCAGTAATTTACTCTCCGGTTCCTGCAAGCGGGCGCCTTTGATGAGCACCCCGCCGAGATTGAGCATTTTTACTTCGTAGGAGTCGTCGGCAGGAGACTCTGCCGTGGCTTTTACGCTTATGCGGATATCTATTTCATCAACCGCAAATCTTCTGAACCGCCTTCTGTTTTTAAAGAAATGATTCAGCCGCTTGCCTTTTTCCATGTGTTTGAATTAAAAGCTCCTTTTAGATCTAAGGAAATTACAACATAAAACATGCAGTTCTGACAATACATGGCCGAGACGCTAGGAAATCTGTATATCAAAGAATTGGGCCTTTTTCAGATGGAAGAGGCCGGCGAGGATCTCTGCCGGAAAGGCTTCAATCGCAATATTGTAATCCTGCACAGCAGTGTTATAGTCGTTTGCGACGGCTGCGATAATGTCGTCAGACTCCCCTGGCTGAACTTCGGGCGTCGGGTTACGGCGCTCCTTAAGCCGGATTTGGAGCTCCGACCACAAATCGCTTACGGCTGCCCTCAGTTTAACCAGTCTTGCGTACAGGGCTATACCGGAAAGCAAAACGAGCATGGCCGCGCCAAGGAGCACTATAAGGACAATGATGATAAAGGCGGTCATTTTCTTTTCGCCAGCGCCATGTCTTCAAGTATCTTAAGCTTGGATATCTCTCCCAGGGCGATTAGTGTGTCTCCGGATTTTATGGCGGTCCTGTATGTGGGATTAAACCGCATTTCTCCTGATCCCTGCTTGATGGCAACAACGATGATGCCCAGTTCCCTGCCTATGCCGCATTCATCGAGCGTGAGGCCTACAAGGCCCGAGTTGTCCTGAATGGTAATTTCTTCCATCTGAAGGTCGATGTTGCCGCTCTTGGTGGCAAACTCGATAAAATCCACCACCGCCGGCTTCAGGACAGTGTGCGCTATCCGCAGGCCTCCTATGTAATAAGGGGAGACGACCCTGTCCGCACCGGCCCTGATAAGCTTCTGTTCAGAACCTTCTTCTCCCGCCCTTGCAACTATCACGAGGCTGGGGTTTAGTCCCCTTGCGCTAAGGACTACATAAAGGTTCTCGGCATCGGTCGGGAGGACTGATATCAGGCCTTTGGCCTTGTCAATCTGTACTTCCTTCAATATCTCGTCCCTCGTGGCGTCACCTTCGATTAAGAGGACGTCCTGTCCTCCGATAAGGCCCTGCGGCATTTTTTCTATGACGACAAAGGAAATATTTTTCTCTTTCAACTCCCTGCAGATAATCTTGCCCATCCTGCCATAACCGCACACAATGAAGTGGTCCCTGAGTTCTTTAATTTTCTTTTCCAATCTCTTCCTCCCGAATATCTCCTCTAATTCACCTTCCAGCACAAACTTGGCTATCGTGCTCAATGCGTAGAAGACCGTACCTACGCCGCCTATAATCAGCGCCACGGTAAATAATCTGCCGATCCCCGTCAACGGATGGACCTCTCCAAATCCTACTGTTGATAGAGTGATAATGGTCATATAGAAGGAATCGGAGAAGTCCCATCCTTCAAGTAATACATATCCTATCGTCCCGCCTGATATGAGCAGAAGTATCAGCGCCGCTGAGAGTATGAACTTTCTTCTGAATATATCTAGCTGAAAAAGTGTTCCAGTCATGCCTCAAATAATACCATGTTTTTATTATTTGGTCACAGGGATAAGGGTATTTCGACCGGCATCTGCCGGCCGTCACGCACAATTAATCAGCGGCCCTGCGGTGTCTTAGAAATTCGATTACAGCCGGTAGTATAGATATGAAAATGATTGCAAAAATGACGAGGGTAAAGTTCCGCTTCACCACGGCAATATTGCCGAAATAATAGCCGGCGAAAACGAAGATGCCGACCCAGGCTATGCCGGCAGCGACATTATAAAGTGAGAACCTCCAGTGCGTCATTGCCCCGATGCCGGCCACAAATGGGGCAAAGGTCCGGATGATAGGGATGAAGCGGGCGATGACGATCGTTTTCCCCCCGTGCTTCTCATAAAAACGATGGGTCCTGTCAAGGTATTCCCTGTTCAGAAAACGGACATTATGCCTATGAAATATCTTCGGGCCTATTGCATGGCCTATCCAGTAATTTGCAGTATTGCCGGCGATTGCCGCGAAGCTCAGAAGTGCAAAGAGAATGCCCACATCCAGGGAACTTGTGGAGGCCAGCGCCCCGGCCGCAAAGAGCAGAGAATCCCCGGGGAGTACAGGCGTTATTACCAGCCCGGTCTCGCAGAAGATGATGAGGAAAAGGATCAGGTAGGTCCATACGCCGTAATTTTGGATAATGACGGCAAGGTGTTTGTCCAGATGCATAAAGATATCAAAGAATGTCTTTATCAGTTCCATACGGTGACAGATATTTTACATGAAGCATGCGCTTTTTTTGTGGATATGGGACTTTCTTCACTGGATAGTTTTTCTGCCGCCGAGACAGAGCATGCAGTTCCTTTGTGCTGACAGGCGGAAGTGACAAAAAGACGCTATCCCAGGCAACGGTGATGTTGATCAGAAATGGGGCGTCTTCTTTGAAATATTGGGTGATATAAAGTAAAATATGTTTTACTTTCAGGCTGGGAGGTAGACGGATGGGATATATAAAGGGCCTTAAATGCAGAGAATGCGGCAGGGAATATCCGGTCGAGCCCATTTATGTCTGCGAATTCTGTTTCGGCCCGCTCGAAGTGGCCTATGATTACAGCAGCATCTCAAAGGCTGTCAGCCGGGAAAAGATAGAAAAGAGGGAGAAAAACCTCTGGAGATACAGTGAACTTCTGCCTATAGACGGTGAACCGCTGGTTGGCCTCGACTCGGGCTTTACTCCTCTTCTGAGGGCGGATAATCTCGCCAAGGCCCTCGGAGTTGATGAACTCTACATAAAAGACGATACCGTAGTTCATCCTACGCTTTCCTTCAAGGACCGTGTTGTTTCGATCGCTCTTACGAAGGCGAAGGAGTTCGGGTTCGACACGGTAGCCTGCGCCTCGACAGGTAACCTTGCTCATTCCGTTTCTGCACACGGCGCCCGCGCAGGGTTCAGCAGGTTTATCTTTATCCCTGCCTCGCTTGAGGCTTCAAAGATAATCGCCTCCTTAGTCTATGAGCCGCACCTTGTCGCCGTTGATGGAAACTATGACGATGTGAACAGACTATGCAGCGAGATAGCGAACAGGTACAGGTGGGCCTTCGTAAATATAAATATAAGACCCTTTTACGCTGAAGGCTCTAAAACCCTCGGCTTCGAAATTATAGAGCAACTTGGATGGCGGGCTCCTGACAATGTGGTTGTCCCGTGTGCAAGCGGATCACTTCTTACGAAGGTCTGGAAGAGCTTTAAGGAGTTCAGGGACGTTGGCATAATCAGGGAGCTTAATACGAGGGTCTTTGCCGCTCAGGCTACGGGCTGCTCTCCCATTACTGCGGCGATCAAACAGGGCATTGATGTGATACGTCCTGTCAAGCCCAGCACCATCGCCAAATCCCTGGCGATCGGAAATCCGGCGGATGGCTACTACGCATCTCAGGTAATCAAGGAGACCGGCGGATATGGAGAGGACGTCTCAGATCAGGAGATCATAGAGGCAATCAAACTTTTGGCGCGTACTGAGGGAATATTTGCCGAGACGGCAGGGGGCGTAACCTTGGCAACAGCGAAGAAGCTTATCGAGGCAGGCAGGATCAAAAGGGACGGAGTGACGGTCATCTGTGTTACCGGCAATGGTCTTAAGACACAGGAGGCGCTGCATGGGCACACGGCGGCGCCCTATCATATAAAGCCAAATCTTGCCTCTTTTGAAGAGGTCATGAAAATCATTAATAGCGGCGTTTGACTGACAAGGAGGAATAATACATGGCAGTAAAGGTGAGAATTCCGACCCCGCTTCAGCGGCTGACAGAAGGGAAGGAGGAGGTCGAGGCAGCAGCCGGGAAGGTAATTGAACTTGTAAACGATCTGGAGAAGAGGTTTCCCGGAATCGGTGAGAGGATATCCGACAACGGGAAAATCCGGAGATTCGTAAACATATATGTCAATGACGAGGACATACGTTTTCTCAATGCCGAAGAGACTGTCGTAAAAGATGGAGACGAGGTCTCGATAGTGCCTGCAATCGCAGGGGGTTCATCGGACAAAGTGAAAGGGTTCTTTATGGGCAGGGAGACGTTATGAAAAAGAGGGTCAAACTGACATTCCCGCAGCAGCTTATCAAAGAACCCGTGATCTTTACTATGGCTAAACAGTTTAACGTAATGCCTAACATCAGAAGGGCCAGAGTGACTGAGACTGTGGGTGAGATGATTTTGGAGTTCGAAGGGACAGAAGAGGACCTCGATAAAGGGATAAAGTGGCTTAAGGAAAAAAATGTCGAGGTCGAACTTGTCGAAGGCGACGTCATTGAATAGAAGCAGCATTTTAACCGCTATCAGGAAAAACTTATGAAATATATTGTGATGGTCGGAGACGGCATGGCCGACAGGCCCATTAAAGAGTTGGGCGGCAGGACAGCTCTTCAGAAGGCGTCAACGCCCAATATGGACAAGCTGGCCGCAATGGGAATTTCAGGCAGGGTAAGGACGGTGCCGGCAGACATGCATCCTGGCTCGGACGTCGCGAATCTGAGCATACTTGGATATGATCCGCACAGATATTATTCCGGCAGGGCGCCTCTTGAAGCCGCAAGCATCGGAGTAAAGCTTGGAAAGAATGACATCGCATTCCGCTGCAATCTGGTAACGCTGAAGTACAACAGGAGCAGGACCAGGATGATCATGGAGGACTATAGCAGCGGCCATATCTCAACAGAAGAGGCAAGGGTATTGATAAGGGATTTGGACTCCGAGCTTGGCACGAAGCAGATAAAATTCTATCCCGGCATCAGTTACCGCCACCTGATGGTATGGTCAGGAGGTTCTGCTGACCTGGAATGCGTTCCACCCCATGATATAACCGGCAGGGACATTGCGGAGTATCTGCCGGTCGGCAGCGGCGAAGAACTGCTCAGAAAGATCATGGTTGACTCCGCTGACATTTTGACAGACCATCCGGTAAACCGGAAAAGGATAAAGGAGGGCAGGAACCCCGCAAACAGTGTTTGGCTTTGGGGACAGGGGAAAAAACCTGCTCTTCCGCGTTTCCAAAAAAAATATTCAGTGGAAGGGGCCCTTATATCTGCAGTGGATCTGACGAAAGGACTTGGCATTTACGCCGGGTTTAAGCTGCTGGAAGTACCTGGCGTTACGGGCTATCTGGACACGAATTATAAGGGCAAGGCAAATGCGGCCCTTGAGGTGCTAAAAGAGGTGGATTTCGTCTACATCCATGTCGAGGCGCCTGACGAGGCGGGCCATTCAGGCAGGATAACGGACAAGATAAGGGCGATCGAGGATTTCGATAGACTGGTGGTAGGGACCGTCATGAGGAGGGCCAAGGGGCTCGGAGATTACAGGATCCTGCTCCTGCCGGACCATCCTACGCCGGTTGAGCTCAGAACCCATACCGGCGATCCAGTTCCATTCGTTTTGTTTGACAGCCGTGATGTCAGAAAGAACAAAGGGATTGAGTTCAATGAAGAGATTGTTGACAGGGCAGATGCGCTGTCTTTCGAAGAAGGCCACAAACTCATGGACTTCTTCATCAAAGGGAAGTGATATAGCGGCTCTATTGAGTGTCTTATAATGGAAGTGGCATTAATCAGAAATCTCCTCTCGCCCCTCTTTGCCAAAGAGGGGACTTATTCCTCCCTTTGGAAAAGGGAGGGTTGGAGGGATTTAATAATTCATTGCTGGTATCATTTAGAAACGGTTAATAATTTGCATGGAGGAAAAAATTGGCGCTGATAGTCCAGAAGTACGGGGGCACGTCGGTCGGCACCATAGACAGGATAAAGGCGGTCGCCGACCGTGTTGTAAAGACCGCTGATAAAGGCAACCAGGTAGTCGTGGTCGTCTCAGCCATGTCCGGAGAGACGGACAAACTTATCGGACTTGCTCAGAAGATATCTGCCTCGCCGAGCGAAAGGGAGCTGGATATGCTCCTTTCGTCCGGTGAGCGCGTGACGTCTGCTCTCACGGCTATGGCGGTGGAAGCGCTTGGCCACAGGGCCAGATCTATGACCGGCAGGCAGGCGGGCATTATTACCGATACCGTGCATACGAAAGCCAGGATAGAGCGGATCTCCGGCGAGAGGATCAGGAAGGCCCTGCGCGAGGGCAACATAGTAGTCATTGCGGGTTTTCAGGGAGTAACCGAAGGAGAGACGGACGTGACGACGCTGGGCAGAGGCGGATCGGACCTCTCCGCAGTGGCGGTTGCTGCCGCAATCAACGCTGACATTTGCGAGATTTACACCGATGTCGACGGTGTCTATACGACAGACCCGAATATCGTGCCTGAAGCGAGAAAACTGATGAAGATTTCCTACGAGGAGATGCTCGAGCTTGCAAGCCTCGGAGCAAAAGTCCTTCAGACACGGTCTGTAGAATTCGCCATGAAGTACAATGTCCCTGTGGTAGTCAGGTCAAGTTTTAACGACAACCCCGGGACGCTTGTTGTTCAGGAGGATAAAGATATGGAGAATGTTGTAGTATCGGGCGTGGCATACGATAAGAACCAGGCAAAGATCACGATTGTTGATGTCCCTGACAAACCGGGCATCGCGGCGAAGCTTTTCGACGCCATAGCATCGTCTAATATCGT
>JBAIXS010000055.1:0-4876 GCA_037916395.1 Candidatus Sulfobium mesophilum | reverse complement strand
ATACTAGTATGTCAGTCGCAGTATTTTACTTAGTGGAGGCTGCATGGGGATTTTTGCTTGAAAGATACGCAAAAGAAAAGGCAAAGGAGGAGATCCTTCCCGGCGTTACAAAAGGAAAGACCTTTCTCGGCATAGCTTCTACTGAGGCCTCCGGAGGCTCCGACATCGCTTCCACGTCTACCTTAGTGGTGAGGAAAAACGGCAGACTCCTTGTTAACGGAACCAAGACATACATAAGCGGCGTAAGGGAAGCCGCCCAGTATGGTGGAGGTTTTGTGACGGTAGTAAAAACAGACCCCTCTTCCGGGCATAAGGGTCTTTCGCTTTGCTATCTCCCTATAAAGGAATTCCCGGGTGTTGCAGTCAGCGCTTCCAGGCAGATGGGCAGGGAGGGAATATCGAACGGATTCATAAAGATCACTGATGCTGAGATACCTGAATATTATCTGCTTGGCGAGTGGAATAAGGGGTTCTACTATGCGATGGAAGGATTCAACTGCGCGCGCACGCTGGTAGCAGCCGCATGCATCGGCGCTGCCGAAAAGTTGCTTGAAACAGGTGTCAGTCATATAAAGCAAAGAAAAGTTTTCGGCATGCCCATAGGAAAATTCGAAGGCATACAATTTCAGCTTGCTGAGAATTACGCAAAGCTCGAATCGGCTAAGATGCATGTGTACAAGGCAGCGTGGATGCTCGATCTATTTTATAAAGAAGACAGGTTCAGCCGTGGCGAGATAAACAAGGCAGTCGCTCTTGCAAAGTTCATCGCTCCTAATACTGCCTTCGAGATCATCAAGGACGTAATGGTCTGGCACGGCGCCTACGGGTATACGAAGGAAGCGGGCTTTGAAAGGGGACTACGGGGAGTGACCTCATACCTTGTAGGGGCTGAAGGCACGATGAATATTATGAAAATAATTATTGGGAAGGAGCTGTTAGGGAAGGAGTTCTCACCGATATAGATCAAGGCGTGTTTTCAGCCTTGGGCGTAATCTTATCGGTAATGACCGGCGCCTCGTTTCTTGGACCCGCAGGCAGTGTAAAACAAAAAGTTGCGCCCTCGCCTTTCTTCCCCTCCGCCCAAACACGCCCTCCATGGCGCGTAATAATGCGCTGTACAATCGATAGTCCTATGCCGGTGCCCTCGAAGTCATCCGACCGATGTGCGCGCTGAAATGCGTCGAATAAGCTCCCGGCATCTTTTATATCGAAGCCGACGCCGTTGTCTTTCATGCAATATTCAACCCACTCCCCATCTCGCCTGCTTTCGACCTCTATCACGGCCTTTTCCCGCGTGCGAGTGAATTTAAGGGCATTGGAAAGAAGATTTATGATGACCTGTCTTACCAACGCACGGTCGGCCGACGCCGAAAGTATTTTCCCCATCTTCAGTTTGACATCGCGGTCGCGGATCCCCGTCATCAAATCTTCAAAGACATCCTTCACCAGCGCCGCCATATCCAGGTCTTGGAGCTTCATAGCCTGGCGACCTGAACGCGAGAAGGTTAAAAGATCATTTATCAGTGCGTCCATCTTCTTCACATTAGACTGTATTGCACTGAGCATCTCCCTGCCCCTGGTGTCAAGCGCCCCTGAATAGACCTTGAGAAGTCTTCCGGCAAAACCCCCTATCGTTACTAAAGGCGCTCTGAGGTCATGGGAGACAGAATAGCCGAAGGCGTCAAGTTCCTTGTTGGCTCCTGTAAGTTCGACAACCCTCTGCTGAAGTTCCACGTTAAGTTTTTTGATCTCCTCTCCGGCGCGTCGCCGCTCGGTGATGTCGCGTGTTATATTGATAACACAGGTCTCACCATCGAACTCGATCAACTCAGCCGATCGCAGAAATATACGGACCTCCCCTGATTTCAGACGGAACCTGGCTTCGTGATTCCTTATCTCTCTTTTTTCTCGAAGCAATTCGACAAAGCGACTTCTTTCCTCGGGGTCTACCCAGAGACCCAGTTCGGTTGACGTCTTGCCGACAACCTCTTCACGCGTATATCCTGTAATCCTGAGAAACGCATCGTTGACATCTATTAGTCTGCCGTTCTCCAGCGAACTGATTGCAATCCAGTCCGGACTCGATCTGAAGATCTTCGAAAATTTTTCTTCTGACCGGCGCAGCGCCTCCTCCGCCTTCTTATAGGCGGTCACGTCCCTGATGATTCCCTGATATCCTATTATTTCTTCCTCAGGAGACTTTCTTACGGATGAGGTAATAAGACAGATTAGCCGCGTACCGTCTTTTCTTCGGAGCAGCACCTCAAAGTCCTTAACAGTGCCTCTTTTTTCTATCTTCCTGATAAATTTCGCTCTGTCACGCGGATCCACGTAGAGTGCGCGAATGTCCATTCCCATCAGTTCTCTACGCGAATATCCGAAAAGCTCAACTCCGGCCCTGTTGATGGCAATAATATCACCATCCCGGGAGGACACATATACAACGTCCCTCGAGTCCTCGAAGAGATCGCGGTAACAGGCATCGCCAAACTGTTCCTGCATACTCATTAATACCGGCTAATACCCGTTGCTTTCTTCTTCTGAAGTACCTGCGGATTCAGCCTCTTCCCCGATCTCCGAGAGCGCCTTTTTCACCTCATCCTCAGTGCTCCGCAGCCGTGTTCTGCAGTATTTGATGAGTTGCGCCGCCCTTTTGACCTTTTCCGAAAGCAGGTCCAGGTCCGTCTCCTCGGATTCTATCTCGCCTATAATCTTTTCAAGCTCACTCAAGGCCCGGGAGTAAGATATCTGTTTTCCCTTGCTCACTCTTGACTGCCTCCTTTCTGTCCTGGACTATGCTCGTGATCTCCCCATTTAAGAGTTTCGTTTCTATCACCGCCCATTTCTTAAGAGACGCCGCGCTCCTTAAAACCTTGCCTTTGTGCCGCGTAATACTGTATCCCCTTTTCAGCACATTCGCCGGGTCCAGGTGTTTTATAGCCTGCTCGATTGCGGCGGTCCTGTGCTCTTCCCTCACAAGCCTGCGGGACGCCCTGCTTTCAAGGTCGCTGTGAATGACCGAAAGTCTGTTCATATGGACCGCAGAAATCCGAAGCGGTATGTAAGATGCACTCCGCGTAAGAGAATCGAACTTATGTCTCTCATCTTTTAGCATCCTTTCGGCCCGTCTCCGGAGCCTGTCGAAGACATCCATAACGCGCTCTTCGTAGCTTCTAAGTCCCGATATAAGGAACTCAGCGACAGCCGTGGGTGTCTTCAACTTTGTATGGGCCACCATATCCACAACTGTATCGTCTTTTTCATGTCCTATGCCCGTAATCACCGGCAGGGGAAATCTTGCTGCATGAGAAGCGATCTCATAGCCGTCGAAGCAGTTGAGGTCTATGACGGACCCGCCTCCCCTGATGATTACGATAACGTCAAAAAGTTCCTTTTTTTTCCTTATCTCATCAAGTGCGCAGATGAGTGAACGCTCCGCTTCCTGCCCCTGCATGATCGCCGGAAAAAGCACATGAGAAAATTTATAGCCGTAAGGATTGTTATCCAGCTGTTGAAAAAAGTCACCATAGCCTGCCGCAGTCCGTGACGATATCACAGCCGCCCTCTGAGGAACAAGCGGCAGAGGCAAGGACTTGTTAAGTTCCATTATGCCCTCTTTTCGAAGGCGGTCGATAACTTCCTTCTTTTTCTTTGCCATCTCTCCCATCGTGTAGGCGGGGTCGATGTCTTTGATGTTAAGGCTTAATCCGTAGACCTCGTGGAATGTCACATCGACAAACAGAAGCACCCTCATGCCGGCTTTCAAAGCCTGCCCTGCAGCCTTTTCGAATTTATGCCCCAGCTTCCTGTATTCGTAGGCCCATATCGTCGCCTTTATCTGGGCCGCAGCCCTTTCGCCTTCTTTCTCTATAAGCTCCAGATAGCAGTGGCCCTTCTGATTGCACTTGAGTTCCGCGATTTCTGCCGCCACCCAGCAGGGTTCGGGGAAGATATCGCCTATCGCAGACTTGATGACGGTATTCAGCTCCAGGAGGGTAAAATAGGCTCTTTCAGAAGATTTTTTCTCCATGTGTAGAACATTATACCCTATCTGAGATGCAATCCCCATCCAAGAATTGCCGGTGAATTCAAAAGCAGGGAAGGTATTAATTTCGCGGCAGATTGGATAGTATTTAATTATGTATTCACGGTTCAAAAAAATAATGTTTCTTTTCTCATTCGTCTCATTGGTATTTACGATACTTATGACATGTCCAGCCGCGGCTCTCGAAGAGGCGATTACGGGCGCAGACGGAGCAGAAATGGTTATTGTCCCTGAAGGTGAATTCATCATGGGATTGAAGGACGCAGAACCCCTCAGCGAACTAAACCCGCTAAGGAGGGTGTACCTCAAAGCCTTTTACGTCGATGTCTACGAAGTGACGAACAACCGCTATCGCAGATGCGTAGATGCCGGTGGCTGCACAATGCCTTCATGGATCATCGATTATCCGCCCGCTCCCCATGAAGAAGGAAAAAGCTGGTACTTCGATAAGACGATGGGAAATTTTCCGGTAGTGGGGGCAACCTGGAGGCAGGCGGTCGATTACTGCAGATGGGCCGGAAAGAGACTGCCCTCATCAGCTGAATGGGAAAAGGCGGCAAGAGGCGTCAATGGCCGGACTTATCCCTGGGGAGACGAATGGGATGGAAAAAAGGCCAACTGGGATGACGCCGGAAAGGTTGACGGCTTTAAGAAAATTGCCCCTGTCGGAAGCTTTCCGGATGGAAAATCACCATACGGCGCAATGGACATGGCCGGCAATGTCAGAGAATGGACTGACGACCTGGTACTTAAGGGAGGTTCCTGGTACAGCCAGCCCATAACACTTCGCGCAGGTGATCCGGGCCACGAGTTCATCGTCGAAAGAGACGA
>JBAIXS010000054.1:0-1874 GCA_037916395.1 Candidatus Sulfobium mesophilum | reverse complement strand
GCCTCCACCATCACTTTGACGTCATTGGAGAGCATTTCACCCAGCGAAGTATTATTTACTCCTGTCCTGCCGGCCGAATGCGATTGGGCGGAATCTTCCTTCTTTGCCCATTTAAGGAGGTTAATATACTCCTGCTGGGTAGCAAGGAGTTCGGGACTATACATGTCAGCCAGTGGCTCGTCTTTTTTCACGTATTTGCCGTTATAATCGACATAGAGCTTTTCCACCCAGCCCTCAAACTTTGTGTTGACCGTGGCAAGCCTTCTCTCATCGTATTCGACCAGACCTACCGTCCTGATAACTTTCCTGAGAGGTCTCACCGAAACTTCGACTGTTTTAACTCCTATCAACTGCTGTTTTTCAGCCGGTATCTCTACGACAGGTGCTTCCTGTTCAGCCTCCTGTTTGCTTTCGCTCTGCTCCGGAGAAGGAGCCTGTACCTGATGTTCAGAACCTGAATGAGGTTGTGTCGAGCTTTTGGCACTCTTGTTTATAAACCCTGTCTTAAAGAGCAATAGGCCCACGACTATGAGGACCGCCACCACGATGATTGCCCAAAGATTCTTTTTCATATTCATCTAACGGTCTCGGCCATCCCGGCTGTTGATTCGACACGTGCTATCGCCTTCTCTCTCTCAGCAAGCTGAACCCAGTAGAGGTTTTCAAATTCTATGAGAGACTTCAGCCTTGAAATTACGGTTTGCGCTTCTACTTTGCCCGCTGCATATCCGGCAAGAGATGATTCGAAATCCTGATAGGTCTTCGGGACCAGGCCGCTTTTATATAAATCCATCAGTCTCTCGGCAGTTCTGATCATCGAATAATTGTCCCTGATATTTGACGCGATCATCAGTTTAGCCGCCTCAAGTTCTCTTCTGGCCTCCGACTGCATCGCCTCTGCCTCCAGGACGCCCTGCCTCTGCTTCGTTTTATAGTAAAGAGGGATGTTAATCGTCGTCGTAAGAGCCCACATGTCCATGAAGGGTCCGCCCTTTTTGTCGTACTCCGCTGTGATAGTAAAATCCGGGTAATATTCCTTGTTCGCCAGCGCTACCTTTAGTTCAGCTGATGAAACCATTCTTTCCTTTGCCTTGAGTTCAGGAGATTTCTCATAGGCATACATAAGCATCTCCTCAAGGGTGCGCGCAAATGTCACATACTCGGGCTCAACAGGCCTTCCAAGTGGAGCATTGACATCCCTTCCCACTGTCGCATTTAGCATAGCTTCAGCCGACTGGATCTTCTGCTTCAACATCTCTTCCTTTTCAAGGAGCATATATTTTTCGGTCTGGGCCATCAGCACCTCCTGCTGCGAGCCCATTCCCGAAGAATAACGGGCAAGTGCGGCATCCTCGATCCGTGTGAAAAGAGTAAGTCTTTCTCTTATAAGGTCGATATTTTTATAGGCGAGAAACAGATCATAAAACAGTTCCCTGATTTTTGCGGCCACTTTATGCCTTGTCAGAGAATTCATATCGCCCAAGGTTTCGGCGTCCCTGGACGCTATTTCACCCTTTAAAGCCCTTTTCCCGGGGAAAGGGAACATCTGCGAACCCGAAAACATCCACTGGGACATGAGCTCATCGCCGTAGGAATACCTGCCGGTGCCCTCGTTTTGATACCCGAACATAAACATCGGGTCAGGAAGGCTCTTTGCCTGAGGAATCCGGAACCTGGCAGCAGACGCCCGGGCCTCGGCCGCCAGAATTTCGGGGCTCTTCTTCATTGCCTCCTCGACAAGTTCCCTGAGCTTCAGTTCTTCAGCAAAGCAGGACCCCGAAAAAAAGCTGATCCCCAAAAAAATGAAAAGCGCGACGGACAGTCGGTTAAAGAACCTTATCATTCCCCAGCACCTCGCCCATCGCACCTGTTAT
>JBAIXS010000053.1:0-11494 GCA_037916395.1 Candidatus Sulfobium mesophilum | reverse complement strand
CGCCTTCGTATTTGAACCTCTTGACGGACTTGGAACAGCCGCCCTGGCACATAATCCTTGCGAACTGAGGCTCGCGTATCTCCGCCTTCTTGCCCGTAATGAGCGCAACCGCCTCAGCGCCCTTTGCACCGGCAGGGATACAAAGGTTCGGAGCTACTTCCGGTTTGTTTACCACAGCCTCGGCATACTGCTCGCACCCGGCATAGCCGCAAGCTCCGCAATGGGCATGCGCGAGATGGTCCTTCACTTTTTCGACCCTCGGGTCTATCTGCACAGCAAACCTCTTTGCCGCAAAGGCTATACCTATGCCGAAGACCGTGCCCATTCCGGCAAGAAAGACAAGGGTCCACTTGATCAGGGGTACAATATCAACCTTCTCTTTTCCCTCAACCCCGCCGCCGACGCCGGCATAAAGAACAGTGGGGGAGCAGATGAGCAGAATCGCGGATACACAAACAAGTGTGAAAAGGATTGTACGTAACCCCGTCTTTTTTATGATCGGCCCATTAGACATTTTATGCTCTCCTCAAAGATATTTATATATAGTTTACTATATTTATTCTCTTAAGTTAAAGGGTAATCAGTCCTGAAAAACCGGTAAAGGCAAGCGCGATAAGGCCCGTCACCACAAAGGCCATAGGCAGCCCCTTAAAGGGCGCAGGCACCTCTGCCAGTTCAAGCTTCTCGCGTATGCTGGCCATAATGATAAGCGCAAGCGCAAAGCCGAGCCCAGAGCCGAGCCCAAAGGCCAGACTCTGAATAAATGAGTACTTTTCCCCGGCGTTAATGAGCGGGACGGCGAGTATGATGCAGTTAGTCGATATAAGCGCAAGGTAGATGCCCAGTTTATAATATAGCCCCGGCGAGACCTTTCTCATTATGGTATCGGACAGCTGAACTAGTCCCGCAATGATCCCGATGAAAACGATGATCTCAAGAAACGTGATCTCAAGCGGCACCATCACCAAATTATATACGACCCAACTGCAAGCCGCGCTTATCATCATAACGGCGGTGAATGTGATGCTCATGCCTACGGCCGTCTCCATCTTCTTAGATACGCCGAAAAATATGCAGAGGCCGAGGAACCTCGTAAAGACGAAATTATTTATGAGAGATGCTGAAACGATAAGTTCAAACAGCTTTGTAAATTCGCTGCTCATCTTTCTATCCTCCTCTTAATGCGATGCGGCCTTCGCCGCCTGTCTCGCATTGATCCAGTTAAATAACGCCATCAGAATGCCCACGGCAAGGAACCCGCCTGCCGGCAAAATCATGATTAAAAGAGGCTTGGTATTGATAAATGTGAAGACGTGTTGGGTTGCCAAACCTGTGGGTACCGTCAGCGATCCCTTTCCAAGCAGCTCCCTGAAGAAACTTATGGTTGTCAGCGCAAAGAGGAAGCCGATTCCCATGCCGAGCCCGTCCGCCATCGAGGGAAGGAAACTGTTTTTGCTGGCGAACATTTCAGCTCGTGCAAGGATGGAGGCAAAAGCAACAATGAGCGCTATATAGAGACCGACTTTTGCATAGACGTCAGGAACGAAGGCCGCCATCAAAAGCTGCGTAACTGTGACCCATCCGGAAATAACCAGCATAAAAATGGGGAGCCTCACCTTCGGATGGATTATATTTCTCATGAGAGATATTGTCAGGTTAACCATGACCTGAACAAACAAAACCGCAAGCCCCATATATATTCCGTTTTTCAAACTATTCGTAACCGCGATCGATGGACAGAGGCTTAGGGCGAGTTTGAAGATCGTATTTTCTTTGACAATGCCGTTTAAGACTAATTCTTTGAGATTAGTGTTGCTGCTGCTTGACATCGGTATTGCCTCCTTCCTTGACTGTCCTGATCAGAAATGCCACGCCGTTCTTTACCGCGTCCTCGGTGACTGCGCGGCTCGATATGGTTGCCCCTGAGATAGCCTGTATATCTTCTTTTGTATCTCCTTTAATCACCTTCAGGTGCTCAATGCTCTTGTCCTTGAACTGGTTTTTGAACCAGTCAGTCTCGATCTCGTCTCCAAGGCCGGGCGTCTCGCCGTGCCCGAGTATATTTATTTTCCGGACTTTAAAATCCTTGTCGGTTGCGATGAATGTATTTATGTAGCTTGAGTATCCCTTACCGAAGGACTGGATGACGTAGCCAATCGTATCGCTACCTTTTTTCATAATAAAATATTTTGCGTGCTTGTCGTGAATAGTCCAGTCATGCTTTTCGTTCGAATCCGCGTCCGGCACAAGCTCCTTTAACGCCTTTTTTTCTGCCTCTTCGTTGTTCTTGAATACCCTCGGAGAGGTGTTCGCATATACAAATGCAAGGATAAACCCGCCAATGAGATATATGACAACGAGGTTAAGGGTTATCTTTATAATGTCCTTGCCGGTCATTATTTCGCCTCCTTTGCCTTCGGCTTCACTGCCCCGAATACCTTCGACTTAAAGCCCCTGTCGATGATGGGGGCAAAACAGTTCATAATGAGTATCGCAAACATGACACCCTCGGGGAACCCGCCTTTGAGCCTTATGAGCATTGTCAGCGCGCCGCATCCCGCGCCAAATAGGAGCTGGCCGTTTCTCATTGATGGTGACGTCACATAGTCGGTCGCCATAAAAAATGCTCCAAGCATCATACCGCCGGACAGTAGATGGACTATAGGATCACCCGCGAAAAGACTCCCTTTCGCGCCGAATATCCATGCCAGCAGCGCGGCTGTTGCCAGGAACGAAGCCGGGATGTGCCAGGTTATATATCTTTTGTAGAGCAGAAACAGACCGCCGATGAGCAGGGCTATTGCCGATGTCTCGCCGATTGATCCGGCCCTGTTTCCGGTGAGCAGATGCTGATAGAGGCTTATCTGATCGCCGAAGACCTTTATAAGTTCCGTCATACCAGCCTCTTTGAGTATGCCGAGAGGGGTTGCCGTGGTCTTGGCGTCCATTGCGACAAAGGAAGCCGTCGGCTCCATCCATATGGTCATGGCCTTGGGAAAAGAAATAAGGGCAAATGCCCTCCCTATCAGCGCCGGGTTAAAGACATTAAACCCCAGACCGCCGAAGAGTTGTTTTGTTATCACAACCGCCACAAATGAAGCCACAATAGGCACATGGGCCGTAAACGGCGAAAAAGACCAGAGGGAAGCGGGCATATTCATGCCTAAAAGCAGGCCCGTAAGAAAGGCGCTTCCATCTCCCACCGGGGACTTCTTGCCCACGATCTTCATATAAAGCTGTTCGGATATTACACAGCTTATGATGCATAGCGCAGTGATAAAAAGCGCCTTCAGCCCGAAAAAATAGACGCCGCAAAGAAGCGCGGGCAGGAGAGAAAGGCTGACCGTCCACATAATGCGGCTTGTTGTTTCCTCACTTTTAACATGAGGACTTACTGAAACTATCAGTTCATGTTCTTTTTTAGTTGCCTCCATCGAACTCTCCTTAAGGCTTAACCATGGATTTCGCTAATCTTACAAGCTGGACAATCGGTCTCTTCGACGGACAGACAAACGCGCACGAGCCGCATTCGAAGCAGTCAAAGAGGTTGTATGCCTTTGCCTCTTCAAACATTCCCTTTTCCGACAAGATGCTCAGCATCGAAGGCATGAGCCCCATCGCGCAAATGTCTATGCACCTGCCGCACCTTATACAGGGGCCATAGTCTTCGGCATGCACAACGCCTTCTTCAGGAAGAACAAGAATCCCCGACGTCCCTTTGGTCACCGGCACATCAAGCGAGGAAAGCGCGAAGCCCATCATAGGGCCGCCGGCCACCACCTTCGCAACATCGTCTTTAAGGCCGCCGCATTCATCAATCAGGTCGGATATCTTCGCGCCGACTCTGGCCATGAGATTTTTTGGCTCCTTTATCCCCTCGCCTGTAACGGTAACCACCCTTTCAATCAGGGGCTTGCCATACCGTGCGGCCTCATATATTGCCAAAGCAGTGCCGACGTTCTGCACAACGGCTCCGACATCCATCGGAAGTCCTCTTGCGGGGACCTCTCTTCCGGCAACCGCCTTGATCAGCATCTTTTCTGCGCCCTGAGGATATTTAACCTCGAGTGCCATGACCGTAATGCCGGCTTCCCCCTTTGCAGCCTCGCTCATCTTTGCGACCGCATCGGGTTTATTATTTTCAATACCTACAAACCCTTTCGTTACACCGAGGACTTTCATAAGGATCTTGAGCCCCTCAACTATCTCCTTCGGCTTCTCAAGCATAAGACGATAATCAGCCGTTAGATAAGGCTCACATTCCGCGCCGTTTATGATGACTACGTCTATCGGTTTTTCTTTGGGCGGTGAAAGCTTCACAGCGGTCGGGAAGGCTGCCCCGCCAAGGCCCACAATCCCTGCAGCCTTAATCTTTTCCTTAAGCTCTTCCACCGGAAGGTTCATATAATCAGGCGCGTCTTTCAGGGAGGTCCATTCCTCTTTAAGGTCGTTTTCGATCACGATCGAGTTGACCATCCTGCCCATCGCATTCGGAAATTCGCTGATGGCGACCACCTTTCCTGAAACAGAAGAGTGCACTGGCGCTGACACAAACCCGCCGGGCTCCCCGATAATCTCACCTTTCTTAACTTCCTGCCCTATTGTCACTACCGGCTTGCAGGGTGCGCCAGCATGCTGGCTGAGGGGAATAACGACTATTTTCGGGGATTTTGCTTCCGTGATTGGACTGTTTGCAGCTAATGACTTCTTATCAGGCGGATGTATTCCACCCTTAAATGTTGCTAAACCCATTTTGAAGATTCCTCCTTGGGAGTATGGGAGACCTAAAAAGGCCGCTATGTAATACCATGCGCAGACAAACTATGTCAAGACCTGAATTTAGATCCCTTGGAAATCAAGGAATTGCATTTATCTCTTTTTATCACACCACGCCCTGGCATTCTGAAAGATCCTGAGCCACGGCGATGCCTGCAACTGCTGGCCACCTGTCCGCCACTCCTCCGGCATCCAACCCCATTGCCATTTCAGAAATGCACGCTCCGGATGAGGCATCATTGCAAGGTGCCTTCCGTCAGGCGAACAAAGGGCGGTAATGCCCTCAGGGGAGCCGTTTGGGTTGAAGGGATAACGTTCGGAGATGCTGCCCGCATCATCCGTATACCTGATAGGCGCCAACCCCTCTGAGACAATCTTCTTTCTTGTTCTGTCGTCGGGGAAATAGGCAAGGCCCTCTCCGTGAGCAACCCATACGCCTATCAGCGAATCTTCCATACCGCTGAGCATTATAGAAGGGCTCTTCAGAATCTTTACCGTTGCAAAACGCGACTCGAACCTTCCTGATCTGTTATGGATAAATCTGGGCTGGATGGTATCTTCAATGCCCCGCCATGGAACCCAGCCAAGAAGCGCCATCAACTGACAACCGTTACAAACACCCAGACTGAACGTATCAGGCCGGTAGTAAAAAGACTCAAACTGCCGCCATATATTTTTATTGAAACGTATTACCCCTGCCCATCCTTTTGCCGAATCAAGTACATCTGCATAGCTGAAGCCTCCGACGAATACAACACCCCTGAATTCTTCAAGGCTCACCTTCTCAAGAAGAAAATCCCGCATTACAACGTCCCAGGGCTCAAAACCTGCCTGGAAAAAGGCTGACGTCATTTCCCTGTCTCCGTTACTTCCCTCCTCCCGAATAATTGCCACCTTAGGTTTAGATTCGCTGTCCAGCAGCGATGGAGGAGTCGGCTCAGGCACAAACGAAATGGAAAAGGGAGGCGCTTTCATATCGTAGATATTTCTCCGCTCTTCCGATACGCATTCGGGGTCCCTCTGCAGTCTGTCAAGTCGGGAACTCGTCTCTTCCCAGACGTCTCTGAGGACCCTCATGTCTTCGTCTAAGACACTGAGAGATGAGGAGTGGGGGGTAAGGAGGTTTATGGTGATTCTTTTCTCTTTCAAGCTTCTGCCGATCAGATGGAAAGGTATCGCGTTCTTTTCCAATGCCCGTATCACCTTATCCTCATTAACGGGAAGATATTCGATAACCATCCCTATTTCTTCAGAGAAGAGCAAAGGTATTTCTTCCCCCTTGACCCTTGACCCTTGACCCTCAAGCTTTATCTCAATTCCGCAATTACCTGAGAAAGCCATTTCCAAAAGAGTGGTGACAAGTCCGCCGTCACTTCTGTCATGGCCGGCTAATATCAAATCTTCCGATATTAGTTCCTGTAGCGCATAAAAACAGTTTTTCAATAAGCCTGGCTCTTCAACATCAGGGCATTCGTCGCCCGCCTGCGCGAAGCACTGAGCAATTGCAGAGCCGCCCAAACGGTTCCTGCCCTTCCCCAGATCGATAAGCATGAGCCTGCTATCTCCCGGCCTCTTGATATCAGGCGTTACAACTCTGGTAATGTCGGGACAAGTAACATATGCCGACACAACAAGTGTCCCCGGCGACTTAACTGTTTCGGATTGTCCGTTTCTGTCCGTAACTTTTGCCGCCATCGAAAGACTGTCTTTCCCCCCGTCAACGGCAATGCCCAGTTCAACCATGATGTCCCGCATCGCTACGGCCGCATCGTACAGATCAGCACCTTCCCCTGGAAGCTTAGGCGCCCACATCCAGTTGGCTGAACATTTAATGTCCTCAAGACTGCTCACCTTCGCCCAGACAATATTTGTGATGGCCTCAGCAACGCTCAGCCGCGCCATTGCAGCAGGATTTATGAGCCCCTTAACCGGCTGCTCCCCGATCGAAATAGCGGCGCCTGTCAGCCCGAAATGGCTTTGTGCAATCACAGCAACGTCAGAGACGGTAAGCTGTAGGGGGCCCGCGCACTGCTGCCTTGCTATTAGACCTGTAACAGACCTGTCGACCTTATTCGCAAGGAACCTTTTCGAACCCACCGAAACCAGCCTGAGGACCCTTTCAAGCGCGTCCCGGACGCTCAGTCCTTCCGGCAGTTCAAGCGGCCTTCGCTGCCGTCTCATTCGGTTCAGCTGAAAGGTCTTTCTCGGCATGTCTCCCAGAATCTTGTCAAGGCTAAGGTTTACCGGGGTACTGCCGTCGGTCTCGTCATGTAAAACAATGTATCCGTCGCCGGTAATCTCTCCTATAAAGGCGCATGGGACCTTCTCTCTGCGGCAGAGTTCGAGAAATTTTTCGGACCTGTCGGAATTTATCAGAAGGGCGTTTTGTTCCTGGTATTCGGCCCCCCATATCTCAAGTGCAGAAAGTGTGTTGTCCCCAAGCTGAATCCTCCGCAGTTCTATCTTTGCGCCGGCAGGATAGATTATCTCCTTTACTACATTGCAGTTGCCACCTGCTCCCTGGTCGTGAATACTGACGATCGGGTTGTCTTCACCCATCTCGACACACGCCCTGATCACCCTGTTCATCTTCTGTTCCATCTCAGCGTCGCCGCGCTGAACAGCATTGAAATCGAGTTCAGCAATGTTTTGGCCCTGGATCATACTGGATGCCGCTCCGCCGCCCATGCCGATGCGATAGGCAGGGCCGCCGATCTTTGTGACAAGCATGCCCCTGGCAGGGGCCTTCTTTTCCCTGTGGCGTGAGTCCATCTGGCCTATGCCACCGGTGAACATTATAGGTTTGATCCATTCCCTTCTTTCGCCGTCTGGCAGCCTCATGCCGAAAGACCTTGTAAACCCTTGTATGACGGGCTCTCCGAATTTATTTCCGTAATCGGATGCGCCGTTACTGGCTTCAACTTCGATTGCCAGCGGACTGGCCAGATTGGAAGGATATGAAAAGGATTTATCCTCCCAGGGAAGCTCATAACCGGGGATATTGAGGTTTCCAACGCAGTAAGCAGCTGTTCCTGCGACTACGAGTGCACCCCTGCCGGTTGCCTGTACGTCCCTGATCCTTCCGCCCGTGCCGGTTTCAGCGCCCGGAAACGGTGCGACGCCGCTGGGGAAATTGTGAGTTTCAGCCGTAAAAATTATGTCGTAGTCAACGCCTGACCTGCCGAACCGAGAGAAGCGGCCCGGATGTTCGGGCAGGATAGTCTGTACAGCATACCCGCGTATGGCACTTGAATTGTCCTTGAAAGCGATGACACTGTTATTAGGATTCCGCCGAAGAGTTTCCTTGACAACAGACATCAGATTCTCTTTAATCTCCAGGCCGTCTATAACCAGCCTTCCCCTGAAGAACCAGTGTCTTGAGTGTTCGCTGTTTGACTGACTGAGGTCGAAACATTCGACGTTTGTCGGGTCCCTGCCGATGTCATTAACAAACAGGTTGTAATAATAATCGATGTCCCAGTCGTCCAGCCCCAACCCCATCTCGCGGTTTATCTTTTCGAGCGCGGGTTTGCCCTCTTTGACAAGAGGGACAAAGTAATAGGGCTCGGGCTTTATTCCTGTCTCGAAAGTCTCGAAGCGTTTTGGATATGGGCACTCTGTCATGCGGTCATGAATAACGGAGAGAAAGGGTTCGAGGATTCGAGGATTCAGGGGTTCAGGTGACCGGCTTTCCACCCCTTGGACCCTTTGACCCTCAGCCCCTTGGCCCCATATAAGTTTATAGCGGCGGGAGCGCTCGATTCTGTTTATCTTTTTAAGCCCGCAGGAGTGGCAGACGGAAACCGCGTTAGTCGACCATGCCGTCGTAAAATTCATGCGGGGACCAACCTCGATAAGAAAGGCCTGAGGGTTGAGGGTCGAGGCATGAGTCAAGAAACTCTCTTCCGAAAAGTTCAGGGGCTCGAAGGTCTCGCTGAGGAGCCATCTCAATAATCCCGTTTCTGTTGCTGAAAGAGGCTCAAGAGTCTCAACGTAGAAGCAGTATTCACTGAGAATATCTTTGATAGGTGTCTTGGAGTAATCCCGCAAAGAAGCAAGCAGTTCGCTCTTCCTGGCCCCTTCAACCACCGGCCTCTTATATCTGTATGTCATATGCAAGATAGGTCACTCCTTGACGACGACATATCCCATTTCCTCATAGTCTGTCACTCCCGCTTGTCGGGAGTCCTTCATAAGTAAAAGAAAGATTCTGGACAAGCCGGAATGACAAATCGCAATTAGTTTCATCATCTTTTGATACCCCTGCAATTGCGACTCAGACACGCCCACTGCCGAAGACCCTGCTGAAGATGTAGTCAATGTTTCTGAAGTAATGTTTAAGGTCGAATATGTCATCGATATCCTTTGTCTTCAGATACCGCTTCACGTCTTTATCTTTAAGGAGCAGACTCTTGAAGTCCCTTTTCTTCTTCCAACTCAGCATGGCGTTTTTCTGCACTACTGCATAAGCATCCTCACGGGTCATGCCTTTTTCAGTCAGCCTGATAAGAACGTTTTGTGAATTAAAGAGACCGTAACTGCGGCCCATATTCTCCTTCATCTTCTCGGGATAGACCTGGAGCCCTGACAGAATACCTGTAAGCCTGTTGAGCATATAATCGACCAGTATAGTGCTGTCCGGGATGATTACCCGTTCCACGGAAGAATGTGAAATATCCCTCTCGTGCCAGAGGGCAACGTCTTCAAGGGCAGCAATGGAGTTTGCCCTTACAACCCTGGCCAATCCCGAAAGGTTTTCGCAGCCAACGGGGTTTCGCTTGTGGGGCATTGCGGAGGAGCCTTTCTGCCCCTTTGCAAAGGGCTCTTCAGCCTCAAGGACCTCGGTCCTCTGCAGATGCCGGATTTCGACTGCTATCTTCTCCACAGATGCAGCGATAATGGCCAGCCCCGCGAGGTATTCCGCATGCCTGTCCCGCTGCACAACCTGAGTGGCAACAGGCTCCGGCTTTAGCCCGAGTTTGCGGCAGACCTTTTCCTCTATCTCGGTAGGTATATTTGAAAAGGTGCCGACAGCCCCTGAAAATTTCCCGATGCTTATAGCTTTTTTGGCCCTTTCCATTCGTTCAAGGTTCCTCTTCGCCTCTTCATACCAGAGGGCGAATTTCAGGCCGAACGTCATAGGCTCGGCATGCACGCCATGGCTTCTTCCGATACATACTGTTTCTTTATAGCGAAATGCCTGCTCTCGCAAAACGGCAATCAGATTTTTGATATCCTTTATAATGATCGCTGCCGCCTCTTTCATAAGAATTGACAAGGCGGTATCAACAATGTCGGACGAAGTAAGACCCTTATGGATATAACGAGATTCGGGACCGACTTTCTCAGCGACCGAGGTCAGAAACGCAATCACATCATGCCTGACCACGGCCTCTATCTCATCAATCCTCCTTATGTCGAAACCGGCCCGTTCCTTTATAACCCTGAGTGCCCCCTTCGGGATCTTTCCCAACTCAGCCCAGGCCTCGCATACTGCGATTTCAACGTCAAGCCATTTTCTGAACCTGTTTCCAGGCTCCCAGAGTCTTCCCATCTCCTGTCTGGTATAACGCTCTATCATAATCTCCTCACAGAAAATTTAATGCGCTATTTTATAATATATGCTTCAGCTTTAACTAGAACCTATCTCAAGATTGTCTTTCCTCTGAAAAGTCTGTCATACCCGTGGAGGCTGGTATACAGAACTCCTCGAATAAACTGGATTCCCGTCTGCACGGGATGACGGCTACAGGAGCAATTTTAAAGAAACTACATTTTGAGATAGTTTCAATGGATCCCGGCAGTGGAACCTCCCGTCTTACGCCTTGCCGCGGTCCCTGGCAACCTTATCGAGCAGCCCGTTAATGAACGGCACGGATTCGAGTGAAGAATATTTTTTTGCGATCTCAAGAGCCTCGTTGATAGTCACGGCTGACGGTATATCATCCCTGTAGATTATCTCATAGATCGCAAGCCTGAGGATATTCCTGTCTACCGCCGCCATCCTGTTTAAGTCCCAGTTTTCGGCGGCCCCCTGTATGACCCGGTTGATCTCCTCAATATTCCGGAGAGTGCCGGCGATAAGTTCCTGCACGAATTTCTTCATCCCTTCTTTTTCCTTCGCCAGGGGGAGGAAATCTTCAGGGCATGTTACACCCTCTTCCTTGCCGGCAAATTCAGACTGGAAAAGCATCTGAAGCGCATATTCCCTTGCTTTCCGACGGTTCATGAGACAGTGAAGAGTGAATAGTGAAAGGTTACCAATAAAAATAAGGAGGAAGAGAACGTCCGAATTCGGTCATCTGACCTCTGACTTCTGACTTCTGGCATTACAACTTTTTCATCACCTGAGCCATTTCTATGGCGGTAATCGCGGCGTCAAATCCCTTATTTCCGCTCTTCGTGCCCGCCCTCTCTACGGCCTGTTCAATAGTATCAGAGGTGATAACCCCGAAGGCTATCGGCACACCAGTTTCGAGCGACGCCGATGCTATCCCTTTTGAAACCTCCGAAGCGACATAATCAAAGTGCGGAGTCGCTCCCCTTATCACGGTCCCCAAACATATGACCGCATTGTATAAACCCTTTGAGGCCAGTTTCTTCGCGGTCAGCGGTATTTCAAAAGCGCCCGGGACCTTCACCACCTCGATATCTTCGTCCTTGGCGCCGTGTCTTACAAGGGCATCGACCGCGCCCTCAAGCAACTTACCGGTAATAA
>JBAIXS010000052.1:0-10361 GCA_037916395.1 Candidatus Sulfobium mesophilum | reverse complement strand
AGAAAGATTCCGGACAAGCCGGATGGCAACGGATTGCACCAGGGAAGGACATGGTTTTCGAGCGGCTTCTTTTATTCCGATGCATATCGGGAGAAAAGCCCTCGGAGGTCCGCTTAAGCGGACCGAGAATGAGCGAGAATACTATGTCCTTCCCATTCATCCTGTTGGATAAAATTACAGGATATATCTGCTCAGGTCCTCGTCCTTGACGATATCTGTCAGTTTCTCCCTCACATAAGCCCTGTCGATATTGAGCTTAGTGCCGTGCTTCTCAGGCGCCTCAAAGGAAATGTCTTCAAGGAGTTTCTCGAGTATCGTATGAAGTCTCCTTGCACCTATGTTTTCAGTTTTATCATTTACCAAAGCAGCAATCTCGGCAATCTCGTCGACGGAGTCGTCAAGGAAGTTAATCTCCACGTCTTCAGTAGCAAGAAGCGCGGTATATTGCCTGACGAGGGCGTTATGAGGTTCGGTAAGTATCTTTACGAACTCTTCCTTGCCCAAAGGTCCGAGTTCCACCCGGATAGGAAACCTGCCCTGAAGTTCAGGTATAAGGTCGGAAGGCTTGGCCATATGAAAAGCCCCTGATGCAATGAAAAGGATATGCTCGGTCCTGACCGGTCCGTATTTCGTCGTGACCGTCGAGCCCTCGACAATCGGAAGAAGGTCCCGCTGAACGCCCTCTCTTGATACGTCGGGGCCATACCCTCCACCCTTGGAAGCTATCTTGTCAATTTCATCAAGAAAGACAATTCCCGTCTGCTCAACCCGCTCGACAGCCTCCTGCGTAATCTTGTCCATATCGATCAGCCTGTTCGATTCCTCCTGTTCGAGTATAACAAGCGCCTCAGGAATCTTGGCTTTCTTCCTCTTTGCCTTCTCCGGAAGCAGGTTCCCCAGCATGGATTTAAGATTTATCTCAAGCTCCTCAAGACCCACATTCGAAATAACTCCAAAGGGCATTGTCCTTTCCTTTACTTCGATGTCGACATAGCGCGAATCCAGTTTGCCGCCTCTTAGCTGCTCTCTCAGCCTTTCCCTGGTCTCCCTGGTCCGCTCCCGCTCCTGCTCGTCCACCTCAACCCTGCTGCGCTGCTGAGGCAGAAGGAGATCCAGCAGCCTCTCCTCAGCAAGATGTTTGGCCTTCTCCCTTATCTTTTCCAGGTGTTCAGACTTCACCATGTTGACGGCGATCTCGGTAAGGTCTCGTATCATCGACTCGACGTCGCGCCCCACATATCCTACCTCGGTAAACTTCGAAGCTTCGACCTTCATAAACGGAGCATTGGCAAGCTTTGACAATCTTCTTGCTATCTCAGTTTTTCCGACGCCGGTCGGGCCTATCATGATGATGTTTTTGGGAAGGACCTCATCCTTTAGGTCGGGATCAAGCCTCTGTCTTCTCCATCTGTTTCTTAAGGCTACGGCGACAGCCCTTTTGGCCTTGTCCTGCCCGATGATAAATCTGTCGAGCTCTTCAACGATCTTCCTGGGTGTAAGGGTTTCCATGCTATGCCAGCTCCTCGATGAATATGTTTTCGTTGGTATATATACAGATGCCGGCCGCAATCTTCATGGCCTTTTCCAGTATCCCCCTGGCGTCAAGCTCGGTATTTTCGAAAAGCGCCTTTGCGGCAGCCTGGGCAAAAGGGCCGCCCGAGCCGATTGCAGCGATACCCTCTTCAGGCTCGATGACATCGCCGTTTCCGGATATGATAAAGATATGCTCCTTATCCGCAACGATCAGCAAAGCCTCCAGCCTTCTTAAAACCTTATCAGTCCTCCAGTCCTTGGCCAGCTCCACGGCCGCCCGCGTAATATTGCCCCTATATGACTCCAGCTTGCCTTCGAATTTCTCGAACAGCGTAAATGCGTCAGCCGTAGCGCCTGCGAAACCTCCGATTACCTTGTCGTTGTACATCTTTCTTATCTTCTTTGCGTTATGTTTTAGCACGGTGTTGCCCATCGTAACCTGTCCGTCACCGCCAATGGCCACCTTTCCGCCTCTGTTTATGCACAAAATTGTCGTAGCGTGAAACATGATCTCTCCTTTTAGATAATCCGTTATATTACAAAAAGCCAGGGCTGTATGTCATTACCAATATGATGAAAATGGAATTATACAACCGATGGTCTGATGCAGCATAAAAATATATCTGCAGCTTCTTCGTCAGGACTTAATAAACCGATAATAAAATACGTTTCGAGGTCATGGCTCTTCGACTACAACAAGCCGCCCTTTCATGCCGAAGCCCGAATGAAAAGGCTTATCGCAATAGAACTCATAAGTTCCGGCTTCAGAAAGGCTGACGCTTAACTTGACGGTCTTTTTTGATGGAAGGCTTACACTTTGCACGGTCTGCCCCTTAGGGTCGCTGACTGTAAAATTATGTTCCGAGCCTGAAATGTTTTCGATCTCAAATACTATTACACCTCCCTTGTAAGCTTTGATGTTGTTAGGCTCGAATTTGAAATCACTGGCTTTGACCGCCACCACAGTTTCAGCTTTTGACGGGCCGATCGTAACCAACGGCTGCTGGCTTGCGCACGAGGAAACCGCTAACAACATCCCCGCCCAAAGCACTATTAATCCTCTTGATATCTTTTGCATCGAAATTCTCTCCTTTCTAATGGAAATATCACAAGATCTTCGCAGCTACATTATCATTTAAAACTGATCCCGAAGCAACAACCCATCTCCGCTGATAATAAGCCTGCCTTTTCTTTCAGGCTATTCTTCCTTATCAGCCATAGGATGAGCTTTATCATAGACGTCCATAAGGTGGGTAAGGTCCAGATGAGTATATTTTTGCGTGGTAGAGAGCGAAGAATGACCAAGGAGTTCCTGGATAACCCTGAGGTCGGCGCCGGATTGAAGCAGGTGAGACGCAAAGGTATGCCTTATCGTATGCGGCCCTATGCTGCCGCCGATACCGCTCTGCTTTGCATACTTGACGACTATTCTTCGTATACCCCTTTCAGAGAGTTTTCCTCCCCTTCGGTTGATAAACACGGTCGTGCTCCTGCGCTTAAGAAGAAGTTTTTCTACCAGATATGATTTTATCGCATCGAGAGCCTTCGATCCCACAGGGAGGATGCGCTCTTTCCTGCCCTTCCCCTTCACCCTTACAACCGCTTCCCTGGTATTGATATCTTCCATGGTAAGCCCTGCGATCTCGCTTACTCTAAGACCGCTGGAATAAAGAAGTTCGAGGATAGCCCTGTCTCTGGCCTTCATAAAGCCTATGCCCGCAGGCTGTTCAATGAGCGAAAAAGTCTCATCCACGGTAAGGAATTTAGGGAGGAGTTTTTGGGCCTTCGGAGTTGATACAAGCTTGGCGGGGTTAGCTTCAATATATCCTTCCCTGTTCAGATATTTCAAAAAAGAACGTACAGCAGCAAGCCGCCTTCCAGCTGTTGTCTTGCTGAGCCCGTTTTTTATCTGCTGAGCGACGAACGCCCGCACGTCGATCAGCTCAATCTGAGCGGGTCCCTTTTTCACGAATTCGGCAAATTCTCCCAGGTCTTTGCTGTAGGCCCTGAGTGTGTGCGCCGAGACGCCCTTCTGGATGTCCAGATATCTAAGGAAATTATCGATATGTTTTTTCATGCTGCTCATGATTCTCCATGAGGCGCAGATCTTTCCGCTCCAACCTTCCTAACGTATTCTTCCCAGTCCACTAGCGCCCTGTCGACAATAGCCGCCTTCCTCTTCTTTTTGTCCCTGATCTTCATGAGCGCTTCCGAGACCGGAAAAAGGCCGAAGTTTATGTTGCTCGGCTGAAAATTCCCCGGCTCTGATTCTGTTATATGCCGTATGAGAGCGCCGTGCGAGGTCGTCGGAGGCACATCAACCGGATCGTTGCCCTTAAGCCTAAACGCCGCGTTAATCCCGGCGACAAGCCCCATAGCCGTTGATTCAATATAGCCTTCCACTCCGGATATCTGACCCGCGACAAATATATTCTTCCTGTTCTTAAGCGAAAGGTCCTTGTTCAAAAAAAGAGGCGAATTGATGAATGTGTTGCGATGGATGCTGCCAAACCTCAGGAATTCCGCGTTCCCCAGTCCGGGTATCATCTGAAAAACACGCTTTTGTTCGGGCCATTTCAGGCGCGTCTGAAACCCCACGATATTATGCGCGGTCATTTCCCTGTTTTCTGCCCTAAGTTGGACCACCGCGTAGGGTTCCCTGCCGCTCCTGGGATCGACGAGGCCGACCGGCTTCATCGGGCCGAAGCGCATCGTGTCCCTTCCCCTTGAAGCCATTACCTCAATCGGCATACAGCCTTCAAAAACCCGCTGGTTCTCAAACCCCCTCGGAGTTACCCTGTCCGCCTCGATCAGCGCTTCATAGAATGCTTCATATTCATCCTTGTTCATTGGACAGTTGATGTAGTCGTCACCGCCCTTGCCGTATCTTGAAGCCCTGTAAACCTTGCTATTGTCGATAGATTCGGAATCGATAATAGGAGCAATAGCATCGTAAAAAAAAAGATGCTCCCCGCCGAGCAGCGCCGCCAAAGAACCGGCCATGGCTTCCGATGTGAGCGGGCCGGTTGCTAAAATGCCCGTTCCTTCCGGCAATGTTCCGACTTCCTCTCTTATAATCCTGATGCCCGCGTTGTCTGAAAGCTTCTTTGAAATATAGTCGGCAAAAATATTTCTGTCGACCGCAAGGGCAGAGCCTGCGGGCACCTGAGAAGCCTCCGCAGCCTCCATTATAAGGGAGCCGGCCATTGCAAGTTCTTTTTTCAAAAGGCCCGGCCCGCTATAGATGTCGTTCGATCGAAGTGAATTCGAACAGACCAGTTCAGCAAGACTGCCCGTCCTGTGGGCCTCTGTCATCTTGCCCGGTCTCATCTCATAGAGAACTACATTTATTCCCCTGAGCGCGGCCTGCCAGGCAGCCTCCGAACCTGCAAGCCCGCCGCCGATTACGATCAGTTCTGTAGGCATGTCTAATTATAACCGATGCACGCGACGCCGCTGAAGGTCCGTGTGATGCAGTCTGCCGGCTATCCCTTCAGGCGCTGCTTCTTTTTCGCTCTTCCGCCCCTGGGAACAATGCATACGCCCGAGGAATCCAGGTGACAACGGAAACGGTCTTCCTCGGTGTCGAATCCGATATGCTCGCTTTCTTCTATGACATTCATTTTGTCCACGATCACCCGTTTGAGCCTGCATCCCTTCTTCAGCACAGTGCCATCCATGATGATACAGTCTTCGACGCTCACACCGCTTTCGATAGTCACGCCGCAGCGGATAATCGAATTCACTATGCGCGCCTTCTCGATGAAGACCCCTTCTGCCAAAACGCTGTTTTTAATATCAGCCCTCCATATTCTCGCAGAAGGACCTTCATACCTGGAGGGGTGGATCGGCCAGTTCATATTGTTGATTTCGAAGTTGGGAGAACTGCCGAGTATGTCCATATTAGCGCTGAAAAAGGCCGATATCGTCCCCACGTCCCGCCAATAGCCTTTTTCCTCATACGGCGTAGTGCCCGGCATGACATTAGTCGAGAAATCGTAGGCGAAGATTTTCCCGGTATCTACGATATCCGGTAAAACATGCGAACCGAAATCGTTCTGTTTTTTTCTTTCCGCCCTTGCGAGGGCATCCTCCAATACCTTCCTGTTAAAAATATAATTACCCATCGAAACGTAGGCTCGGTTCGGGTCGCCGTACATGGGGGCCGGCTGCCGTGGTTTCTCCTGAAAACTGACTATCCGATATTCGCTGTCCGATACAATGACTCCGAAAGACGATGCCTCCTCGATTGGCACAGGCCTCGCTGCGACTGTCACATCGGCGTCATTATCCAGATGAAAATCAATCATCTGCCTGATGTCCATGCGGTAAATATGGTCCGCGCCGAAGACCACGACCAGTTCAGGATCGAATTCACGGATAAGGTTGATATTCTGAAAGACCGCATCCGCGGTGCCCTCAAACCACTCAGGACCAGTCCGCATCTGTGGCGGGACAACAGTGATGAAATGGTCTCTGAGGACCGGGGAAAGCACCCAGTTCTGTCTTATGTGCTCAATGAGAGATTGCGACTGATACTGCACAAGCAGATAGATGGAATAAATCCTGGAATTGACCAGGTTGCTGAGAACGAAATCGACTATTCTATACCTGCCGCCGAATGGGACAGACGGTTTTGAACGGAAGGATGTCAAAGGGAAAAGCCTCTTTCCCCTGCCCCCGGCAAGCACAAACGCAAGAATTCTGGGATGAGCCATAATTATCTCCTTGATGCCGAAAAGATACTATCAGATTACCTCTTTGGGGGAGCTGATACAACAGGGGAAGCGATGAAAAAAAACAGAAACAGCAAAGAATGCCCCACCTCCCCCATCCCCTCCCTGCCAAGGAGGGGAGAAAGGGGAGGTACCGGCCGGCAATTCATTTATCTCAGTTAAACTTCACCCTCAATTAAGAACAAAATGGTCTCTTCTGTTTTTCGCCCAGCACGACTCATTGTCTTCGGTGCAGACCGGCTTTTCTTCGCCATAACTGACCGTTTCCATTCTGCTTGCCGGAACGCCAAGCGACAGAAGGAAGTCCTTGGCGGCATTGGCCCTTCTGTCCCCAAGAGCCAGATTGTATTCATTAGTGCCTCTGTCGTCGCAATTGCCCTCGATGGTAACTTTCACCCTGCTATTTTTTTTGAGCGTTTCGGCAACTGTCTTGAGTATCGGCTTTTCATCATTTCTTACGGCGTACCTGTCGAAATCGAAATGGATGTCTTTCATACGGGACTGCATTTCCTTTATAAGACGAAGAGAATCAATATCACCCGCACTTCCAGACCCCTTTGATGAAACCGTTTCCTGTGAAACCTTCTTATCTGTCAGTTTATCTTTTATCTGCTCCTGTTTTACCGTTCTTTGTTCGGGTTGACCGGCGGTCTCTTTTACCGTGCCTTTGCTTGCACATCCGGACATAAGAATGCCAGCCATCACTAAAGCCGAAAGAATTTTTTTCATTTTTTCTCCTGTGTTTCGTTATTAGTCATGGACATAAACAAGTCCCGTCCCTCTAATCGCAAATTGCAATGTTGGGGACCAACAATCTGCCTGAGCAGAATAAAGTCCGTTAAAGTGAAGAAAAATAGTCGGATTATACTGAAGGAGGGGACGGTCCTGAGTGTAAGGCGTTAAATTCGCAGAAGGTTGTCTGTTCGTTAGAAAAAACTGATAGCCGTGATGAAGCATTGTCAAACAGCAACGAGATATTATCATGCAGCGCCAAATGTCTGACGAATAAAAACTTCGAATACACATTTTCCCGTAAAACTACACGGGCCTTTCTTATGAGAACCCTTGCTGTCGAGTCGCTGCGACCGGCATCTTTCTTTTCGTCTATCCTGGAGCAAATGGCTTCCAGCAAGAAAATTCTGAGACCGCTGCATGATGTGCCTGCGTCTCTGGCGGCATATTCACCGCCGGCCATTTTTTTAACGGTAAAGGTCAGAGACAGCGGAGATATGGCATAGCAAACAAAGTAAGCCAGGAACAGGCAGCATATAAGAGACCGTTTATTTTTGTCTAAAATTGTTTTTACCAGCAATGAATAATTCATCACACCTGTTATAAACCTCATCCCTCGGCAGACTGCGCCTTGCAAAATCTGCGACTGGAATATGATGTTCCAAAATCGGCAAAAAGGCAAGTCTACGCCGATTCACCGGCAAAAAAGTCAGCCATTTGTGCGAAGACGACATTCTCTCTCATTCTCACTTCGTTCCGAGGCACCAGCGCGCCCGTAACGGGCAATACGCGCCCTGAAACCGTTCGAATGCATCTCCGCACAAATTTGATGGTGAATTTTAGTCTAGTTAACCTACTTTATTAATAAATTTTTGTGGGGTGTCAGAAAGGACATAGTATCTGAGCGGCTTTATTTTCCCGATACTCATACCCACCCCCCTCAATCCCCCCTTGGCAAGGGGGGAAAAGGGGGGGTGAGGGAAAATTCCTCGGAGGTCGAAGACCGAGAATGAGCGAAAATACTATGTCCTTTCATCATTATCGTGGTTTGTGAATATCTGGGTTGATCGATGGCGGGGAAAGACCGCTATTTGTGATGAATTCTAATCTTTGTCAGGTCCTGAAGACAGTCCTTACGCCCAAACTAACGGTTTCCTCCCAGCGTCGCGTACACCATCCATGCCGAGACGACAAACGAAATCCAGAAGAAGAACCTGAGCGCAGTAATAAGTTTTAACGATTCCCTGTCGGTATCATGGGGACTGTAAAAAAAAAGCATAATTTTTTCCCTGGTGCTCCTGCCGGCATTTCCAAGTATAAGCGCAGAAATCAGGAGAGTAAAGAAAGGAAGTAATCCGAGGACCAGGATCATAAATTGTTATAGTCTTTATTGCCACCAATGTCAATCCTGTTCCTTTGCCGGGACCAATTCTTTTCTCTTCCAAATCTTGTATATCGCAGGATAAATAGTCAGCTCAAGAATTTCGGAAGTAACCACGCCGCCTATCATGGGCGCCGCTATCCTCTTCATAACGTCAGAGCCTGCGCCATGGCTGAACATGATCGGAACAAGACCTGCCAGAATTACTCCTACGGTCATCAGCTTCGGCCTTATCCTCTTCACCGCACCGTGCATAATCGCGTCGTCCAGGTCAGCCTCATCTTTCATCCTGCCCTCCTTCTTCCACTGCTCATAGGCCAGGTCGAGATACAGGAGCATAACCACGCCCGTTTCAGCGTCAAGGCCTGCCAGAGCAATCATGCCCACCCAGACGGCTATGCTCATGTTGTAGCCAAGCAGATACAGGAGCCAGAAGGAGCCGACGAGTGAAAAAGGCACCGCCAGGAGCACGATGAGAGTCTTCATCGCCGACTTCGTATTAAAATATAGAAGGACGAAGATGATTACAAGCGTAAGAGGGATAACCGTCTTCAGCCTCTCGTGCATCTTTACGATATATTCATATTCACCACTCCAAAGCAGTCTGTAGCCAACAGGCAGCTTGACGGAAGAGGCGACCTTCTTCCTTGCGGCCTCCACAAATCCTCCCAGGTCGCCTCCCGAATAATCGACATATACATAGTTGGCCAGGAGTCCCTCTTCGCTCTTGATCGCAGTAGGGCCTTTAATGATAGAAACATCCGCGATCTCACCCAGCGGGATGCGGCTTGCAGCTTCTGCCTGCACCTGGCTCCCCATACCAGAGGAGCCGCCTGAGGACCCGGAAAGCGTAACCGGCACAAGTATCCTCTTGATTTTGTCGATGTCATTCCTCAATTCCCGCAAATATCTTACATTCACAGGATAGCGTTCCCTGCCTTCGACAGTCATCGCAACATTCATGCCCCCAAGCGAAGTCTCTACAACGTCTTCCACGTCGTTTATCGAAAGCCCGTAGCGGGCTATCTCAGCGCGTCTGGGGATTATGTCAAGGAAATAGCCGGTGCCGACCCTCTCGGCATAAGTGCTTCGCGTCCCTGGAATGTCCTTGATCGCCTCCTCCACCTCTTTAGATACCTTCTCGATTTCATCGAGCTTCGGCCCTATGACTTTCACCCCGACATTTGTCTTCATTCCGGTAGCGTTCATATCTATCCGCGCCTTTATAGGCATAGTAATGGAATTTGAAACACCCGGGATAGTGAGGACATCGTTTATCTCATTTTTGAGCTTGTCCACGTCCATGCCCTTGCGCCATTGCGACTCGGGTTTCAGATTTACAACGGTTTCGAACATCTCAAGCGGCGCGGGATCAGTAGCGGTTTCCGCCCTTCCCGCCTTTCCAAAGACCTGTGCAACTTCAGGAATGGTTTTCAACAGTCTGTCCTGCATCTGCAGGAGTCTCGATGACTCGGATACTGAAGCACCCGGCACGGTAACCGGCATGTAAAAAAGAGTCCCTTCATTCAGGGGGGGCTGAAATTCCGAGCCGAGTTTAACCGACGGCAGCACCGTGATGTCAAACATGGGAAATATAAAGATCACTGCGGTTACCGAAACTATGACGAGTGCAACGACGATGACAGCACAGCTGTGCCTCAGGGAAAAATGCACCCTCGGCCTATAAAGTTTGCCCAGAAAATTTACTATGGGATTTTTCTCTTCGGGTCTGATTTTACCCCTAATGAAAAGCGACATAAGCACGGGAGTAAGCGTGATTGCCAGAAACGAGGCAAATAGCATCGCAAAGGTCTTCGTAAAGGCCAGCGGCTTAAAGAGCCTGCCTGCCTGCGCCTGAAGGGTAAAAACCGGAAGGAAGCCTACCGTAATGACCAGAAGTGAAAAAAAGAGCGACGGCCCCACCTCTTTTGCTGCATCAATGATTACATCGACTCTGTTTTTTCTTCTCCCGCCTGCAT
>JBAIXS010000051.1:0-1976 GCA_037916395.1 Candidatus Sulfobium mesophilum | reverse complement strand
TATCTGTGACGGCGTATCCCGAATTCAGTATCAAGGCCCGCAGATAGGGGGAGAGTGAAAAAGATCGAAGCTATCATAAAACCTTTTAAACTCGATGAAATCAAGGATGCTTTATATGCCATTGGTATCCGTGGCATGACAGCCACAGATGTTAAGGGTTTTGGGAGACAGAAAGGTCATGTCGAGCTTTATCGTGGAGCTGAATATGACATATCTTTTATTCCCAAGATTAAGATAGAGGCCCTGGTCTCCTCAGACATGGTTGAAAAGGCAATCTCTACGATCAAGAAGACGGCCGAAACCGGCAGGATAGGAGACGGCAAGATATTCGTCTTTTCTATGGAACAGGTCATCAGGATACGCACTGGAGAACGAGGCGAATCAGCAATGTAATAGATGCAGATGGGCCACTATTGAGGACAATTATCTTTCAAGACGAATTGCGACATCATGGACCAGCCCCGATCGAAACAAGAACTTCACCACGAGATTTTCGGTTCAATCCTCGACAGGACCGAGATGACTCCCTTTCTTTTGTTGACGGCGAGTGATTACGCAACAGCGATTTCTCAGGCAGCCAAGATGATGGGTAACCGGGGGTTCGACATTCTGGGCGACTCCGAACTGCAGGAGAGTGAGAAGGAACGGGCAAACAGGTATATAGAATTAGTATGCAGCTACTTTCTCGACTGGTTGTTCCCCTTTGTGAGAAAGCAATTGGAAAGACTCGGCGCTGTAAATTCTATAAACGCTGACCTCTACCGGCAACATCTTCATGCCATTGCGGATATCGAGGCTGTCCTGATGAGCAAAGAATTCCGGCTTGTTATAAGCGAAGATCCTCGGCACCTCTTTCTTCTTGCCTCATCACGGAGATACCCGCGAGTTTTCCGCGGATATGAGGGCCACGATCTGAATGTTCCAGAGGTGTGGCAGCAGATCGCCTGTTCCATTCTTAAAATGGGACATCTCATAAAGTCGGTTGAAGAAGATAGCCAGGATATTAATGATTTCGCCCAGTTAGGCTTTTTCTTGGAGTCCCATGGGCAGAGCCTTGACGACCTATACCGGTATGCGTGGGACAATCCGCAACATATTCCCGACAATGAGCCTGCTCAGAGGGCTTTTGTAAAAGTCTCCACGTTTTTCCATAAGTTAAAGGAGTCGCTAATGTTCGATGAGAACAAAAGCTGCTTTGTGTTCAACAGTGGGGACGGTGTGTTCGTAGATATAGTTGAGATCAAGGCCAGGCTTAAGAGTCCTGAGAGCATGTTCACCAAAATCGGTAAAGATGTTGAGGGGGAAGCGTATGACATTCGGGATATACTGGCAATCACCTTTATCCTTAAGAGCATGGATGATACGTTGAAGCTGTTTCATGCGCTACAGAAGAGAGGCGTGATCCTACAGGAATACACGGAGTCTCATTCAATTACCCAGACCCTCTTTGATAGTCCTCAAAGCATGCGAGAAGCGGTGAGGCGGCTGATGATAAGCCTTGCGCAAAGCGGTGGTAGTGACGAAATTCCAAGTGAAGCAGACCTTCTCGCCAATGCCAAGACGTTTTATGAGGCTCTTAGTGTAAACACCGCCAGAAATCTCTATTCTTCCCTCGGACATAGAAAGTTTCAGTGCAAAATAGCCTTTTCTCTGCCGATCCACCGCACTGAGGACACTAAGGAAATCATGATCCCTGGCACACCGCTCTATGCGACGCGAGATCGGGTCATCAAGAAGACTCAGCAGCATACATTGGGGGTTGAGCTGCGCATATCGGATGAGCAGAGTTGGAGGGCTTCGGAACAAAAGGGAGACTCCCACCATGACGCTTATAAGTTTCGCCAACTTGTATTGGTGATGAACAGAATTTTTTTCAACAAGTTCCAGATGTCTCAAGAAAACCTGGCTCAATTAAGAAAAGACCAAGGAATCATCTTCCCTTGAGCGGTGAGACTCTTGATGACGCATCTTAATTG
>JBAIXS010000050.1:0-2272 GCA_037916395.1 Candidatus Sulfobium mesophilum | reverse complement strand
GATACCCCGCCGGGCAACCGGCGGGGTTTTTTTTGAATTTTCTCTGACTACAGAAATGCGGTTAGCGAAGAAATATGCTCCGAAAAACTTTCTCATGTCGCAATTAGGCGACAGGGATTTCGAATGTCTGTCATAAGTATCGGTGATCCGGAGTTGCGGGTGTCTTACAAAGGTGGCGCAAATAAAGATTTTTCTCCGCACATTCCTTCGTTATGTCTTGGAATGTATCTTTTTTAGTTGAAAGAAAAACTGTGAACAGGATAATCTGGTGCTATAGGATTAAGATAACAGGCGGGTGATAACTGGATGAAGATACGTTTTTTGGGCGGGGCGAGGACGGTGACGGGCTCCTGTTTTCTGGTGACCGGCGAAAAAGAGAAGATACTGATAGATTGCGGCATGTATCAGGGGCGGGATGCCGAGGATGTTAATAAGAAGAAATTCGACTTCGTACCGGCCGCAATTGACTGCCTTTTTCTAACCCATTCACACCTGGACCACGTCGGCCTGGTGCCTAAGCTTGTCAAGGACGGGTTCAAAGGGAAGATCATCACAACCTCCGCTGCAGCCGATATTGCCGAACTGATAATGTACGACTCGGCGCATATACAGGAGTCGGATACGGAATGGTATAACAGGAAGGCGCTGAGGCTGGGAATGGAGCCTAAAGAGCCGTTGTACATGAGCAGGGATGTCGATAAAGTGCTGCCTCTTATCGTCAGGAGACATTACGGGGAAGTGGAGGCTCTGAGCGAAAATGTCAGGTACCGGTTCGTAAACGCCGGACATATACTGGGGTCATCAACTCTCGAGCTTTGGTGCCGGGACAGCCGGGGCGAACGGAAGATGGTTTTTTCAGGCGATATCGGAAAGAAAGACAACCCGATAGTCGATGACCCTGTGTTTGTTGATGAGACCGACTATCTTACGATCGAGTCCACCTACGGGAACAGGAACCATAAGGGCATGCAGGAATCGATTGACGAACTTGTCGACGTCATAAAGAGCACCTTCCGGGCAGGCGGAAACGTCATTATCCCGTCTTTCGCCCTGGGAAGGACGCAGGACCTCCTTTTTATCCTGAACAAGCTGGTTAAGGAAGACAGGCTGTTTAGAATAAACGTATATATCGACAGCCCTCTTGGAGAAGGAATTACCAGGGTCTACGAAGCTCATAAGGAATATTTTGATGATGAGGCGAAGCGTATGTTCAGTACGGAAAGCAGAGACGCCATCAGGATAAATTTTACCCGGAAAATGGAAGACTCAGTGGCCCTCAATAAGATCAAGAAGGAGGCGATTATCATCGCCAGTTCCGGAATGTGCGAAGGGGGGAGGGTGCGGCATCATCTCAAGCACAACCTCTGGCGGAAGGAATGCAGCATCGTGTTCGTGGGCTTCCAGGCAAAAGGGACCTTGGGAAGGCAGATCGTCGACGGGGCGAAGAAGGTGGATGTGCTTGGGGAAAATATTGTGGTGCGGGCGCAGATTCATACGTTAGGAGGGTTTTCCGCGCATGCGGACCAGTCGGAACTGATAGACTGGATATCGAAGTTCAAGGCTATCCCGGAGATATTCATTGTGCACGGTGAAGAGAAGGCGTCTTTGGATTTCCAGGCATTGATACAACAGGTGTTCACGCACAAGAGCCATGTACCCTTCAGGGGAGAGGAATTCGAGATATAGGGTGACGGGTCATCGACGTCAGCTTCTTTTCCAACTCATCAGGAGACATCGTCAAGCTTCTCCGCAAATCTCTTAGTCCCTCATTTGTAAATGTCTTTCCTATGCCCGACCTTCACGACCCAAACCGTCAGCTCTTCGTCTTGTATGGAATAGACGATTCTATGCCAACCCTGACGAATGCGGTATCTCTCCTGGCCTGTTAACTTTTCGTGACCATATGGCCGGGGATCTTTAGAAAGCGTTTCTATTCGACGAAGTATCTTCTGAAGGTCTTTCTTTGGTATAGCGCTGAAGTCTTTCTCAACAGAAGTCCTGAAATAAACCTTATATTCGGCCATTTTTTTTCAGTCTCTTCACCATCTCGTCATAACTGATCAACCGCTCTCCAACTCTCTCCTCAAATGCATTAATATCTTCTGCATCTTCTGCGAGTGCTTCTCTGACTGCATCATTTACAAGGTCTGAAACTGACCGAGATGTTTCGACTGCTTTTAGCCGCAAAGCCTTATGTAACTCGGGATCCAGATAAACGGTAGCTCGTCTGGCTGCTGTCGCCATAATATCACCTCCCTAGCACTAAATAATT
>JBAIXS010000049.1:0-5396 GCA_037916395.1 Candidatus Sulfobium mesophilum | reverse complement strand
TACCTTCTATCGTTGTGACAGCCGGTCCGATGATTTCGGGTCATTACAGGGGCCGGAGGCTGAATCTCACAAGCGATACATTCGAGGCTGTGGGCAAATTTAAAAAGGGGCTCATCAGGAATGAGGAGTTGGAGGCGCTTGAGATGTGTGCATGTCCAGGTGCGGGTTCCTGCCAGGGGATGTATACGGCCAACACAATGGCATGCGTGACCGAGGCGCTAGGCATGAGTCTGGAGGGATGCGCCACTGCCCTGGCGGTATCTTCGAAGAAGCGCAGGATAGCCTTCGAAAGCGGGCGCCTTATCGCCAATCTGGTGAAAAGAAACGTGACGCCGCGAAAAATTATGAATATGAAGGCGTTTGAAAATGCAATCATGGTCGATCTCGCGCTTGGCGGGTCGACAAACACGACCTTGCATATTCCGGCGATAGCCCATGAAGCCGGGGTCGACCTCCGGCTTGATGCATTTGACAGGCTTGCGCTATCGACGCCTCATATCGCCGATATGCTGCCGGGGGGGAAGAACTATCTTGAGGATCTGGATTATGCCGGAGGCATTCCGGCGGTGCTTAAGAGGCTGAGGCGGAAGCTAAACGACAATATTACCGTCAGCGGCAGGAGCGTATACGAGATTGCGGATAAAGCTGAGATATTTGATGAGGACGTGATCAGACCGCTTGAGCGTGCCCATCATGCTCAGGGCGGTATTGTCGTGCTGAAGGGCAATCTTGCGCCGGGCGGGTCTGTTGTTAAACAGTCTGCTGTCAGTAAAAATATGATGAAGTTCAAGGGCACTGCGATAGTTTTCAACTCCGAAGAAGAAGCGATGAAGGCCGTACTTGCAGGGAAGGTGCAGCCTGGGCACGTTGTTGTGATACGATATGAGGGACCCAAAGGTGGTCCTGGCATGCGCGAGATGCTTTCGCCTACTTCTGCGATAGCCGGGATGGGACTCAGCGAATCCGTCGCGTTGATAACCGACGGCAGGTTCTCGGGCGGAACAAGAGGCCCTTGCATAGGCCACATTTCACCGGAGGCTATGGAAGGAGGACCGCTTGCCGTTGTGGAAGACGGAGATCCGATACGAATCGATATCCCCCGGAGAAAACTCGAAGTGCTCTTGACGGATGTTGAAATCAGCAGGAGATTGAAGACATGGAAGAAGCCTGCGCCCAAGATAAATAAGGGTTATCTGGCCAGGTATGCCAGGTCGGTGAGTTCGGCAAACGAGGGCGCTATAATGAAGTAGGGCGGGGCCTTAGCTTTACAGAAGCTGACGGGCTATGGTAATCTTAACGACGCAAAAAATCGAAAATTGAAAGGTGGTGGTTCGATGGGAATCGAAAAGAACAAGCAAAAGATAATTAGTGATTTCAAGATTCACGAGAAAGATACCGGTTCGCCGGAGGTGCAGATCGCGATTCTGAGCGAGAGGATAGGTTACCTGACGGAGCACTTCAGGATTCATACGAAGGATCATCATTCCCGTAGGGGACTGCTTAAACTGGTCGGCCAGAGGAGAAAGTTGCTTGACTATCTGAAAACTTCAAACAGAGCGCGATACGATAATATTCTCAGTCGGCTTGGAATCAGGAAATAGCAAAAAATGTCAAATAGAGTTGAGATTGAAGTCCGCGAAAAGGGAATGAGTTTTGAGACCGGCAAGATGGCAAGACAGGCAGACGGGTCAGTGGTCGCTCAATATGGCGATACGGTCATTCTTGCGACGGGGGTAAGCAGCAAGACGGCGAGGGAAGGCATTGATTTTTTCCCTCTCACTATAGATTACCAGGAAAAAACATATTCGGCCGGGAAAATACCCGGCGGTTTTTTTAAGAGAGAGGGAAGGCCTACGGAGAAGGAAGTCCTTACTTCCAGGCTTATCGACAGGCCGATCCGTCCTCTTTTCCCGAAAGGTTTTACCTGCGAGACACAGGGCATAGTAAGCGTCCTTTCATACGGAGATGAAAACATTGCCGACATTCTCGGTATAATCACCATGTCTGCCGCGCTCCACATTTCTGATATCCCCTTCGAAGGTCCGGTAGGAGCGGTCAGGATAGGCAGAATTTCCGGGTCCTTCGTGATTAATCCCGATCTGAGGGAATCTGAAGAGTGCGATATCAACCTTGTCGTTGCCGGCACCGAGGATGCCGTGGCGATGGTCGAGGGCAGCGCTCAGGAGATGAGCGAGGCAGATCTCCTGGAGGCCATAGACATAGCCCACAGGGAGATCAGGAGGCTCTGCCAGTGCCAGAATGAGTTCAGGGAGAAGGCTGGCAAGCCCAAGAGGGCGGTTGTGGCGCCGGTTACCGACGAGACGCTCGAAAAGACCGTCAGAGAGATGGCCCTTGAAAAAATAAAAGGTGCGATTGTTATTCCGGACAAGATGTTGAGGCAGGCGGCCCTCGATGAGATCAAAAAAGGAATAACGGAGCAGCTTAATACCGAAGAAAAAAATATCTCGGCGGAAGTTTCCGCCGTGTTTCACGATATAGAAAAGCAGCTTGTAAGAAACATGATCCTTAACGACAACGTCAGGGCAGACGGCAGGGACCCTGAGCAGATCAGACAGATCAATTCCGAAGTCGGCATCCTTCCTAGGACCCACGGTTCCGCCTTATTTATAAGAGGAGAGACTCAGTGTCTGGCTGTAGTGACACTGGGGACTTCAGAAGATGAACAGCGAATTGATTCTCTCGAAGGAGAGATGTCGAAGGCCTTCATGCTTCATTATAATTTTCCACCCTTCAGCGTGGGGGAAGTGAAGCCCCTCAGGTCACCCGGCAGAAGGGAGATAGGGCACGGCATACTAGCTGAGAGATCGCTGAAGGCTGTTATGCCCCAGAAGACGGAATTTCCCTATACTGTCCGTATTGTCTCGGACATACTTGAGTCAAACGGTTCGTCCTCAATGGCAACTGTCTGCGGCGGCACACTTGCCCTGATGGATGCAGGGGTGCCGATCAAGTCTCCTGTTGCCGGCATAGCAATGGGACTTATCAAGGAAGGGGACAGGTTTGTGGTGCTTACTGACATCCTCGGACTCGAAGACCATCTCGGAGATATGGATTTCAAAGTTACCGGCACGGCAAACGGCATCTGCGCGTTCCAGATGGACACGAAAATAGGCGGAATACCCCGGGGAGTTATGGAGAAGGCCCTGGAGCAGGCAAGGCAGGGAAGACTCTTTATTCTTGACAAGATGAAGGAGACGATTGCCGAGCCGAGACCCAACCTTTCTATGCATGCGCCGAGGATCTACACCATGCACATCAAACAGGATAAGATACGCGACGTCATCGGGACCGGCGGAAAGGTGATCCGGGGCATCATCGAGCAGACTGGCGTAAAGATAGATATCGATGACAGCGGGCTTATTAATATCGCAGCTGCGGACGGCGCGGCTGCCCAGAAAGCGATAGACATCATCAATAACATTACCGCTGAGGCTGAAGTCGGAAAGATCTATCCCGGAAAGGTCAAAAGAATCATGGACTTCGGGGCTTTTGTAGAGATTATTCCGGGGACGGAAGGGCTCCTTCATATCTCACAGCTGGATGACAAGAGGGTGGCGAAGGTCACCGATGTTGTCAACGAAGGAGACGAGGTCCTCGTGAAGGTCATAGAGATAGATAAAATGGGCAGGATCCGTCTGAGCAGGAAAGAGGCAATGAAGGAGAAGGGTTCTCAGTCAGTTTAGCCTTATTTCTGCTTAATTGTCAGCTGAAGGGGATTACTTACATCCCCTTTTTATTTTTCAGTTCGTAAGAGAAGGAGGGGACCATCTTTTCTCTCATCCTCGCTCCGCTCCGAGGCAATTTCCCGCCTCGCCTGCGGCGGGCAATACGAGAAATTGAAGCTGCTCATAGATAGTCGCCTCCTTCAGATGCGAATAATAGTAAAAAGTTTATGGAAACAGTACGGGCTCAGCAGCACAGAGGGGGGCTTGACGTTGGCCAATGCTTTTGAGAATCTGTGGATAGAAGGGAAACAGAATGTTTAGAAAAGAACACCTTGAAAACGGAATACCCGTCGTAATGGAAGCTATCAATAGCGTGCGGTCAGTGGCGGTCGGCGTTTGGGTCAAGGTCGGCTCCCGATATGAGACACGGGAGGAAAACGGCATCTCACATTTCCTGGAACATATGTTCTTTAAGGGGACTAAGAAGAGGACGACCAGGGACATTTCAATTGACATAGATTCGCTTGGCGGAGACCTCAACGCCTTTACCTCAAGGGAGAACACGGCCTTTTATATCAAGGTCCTTGACGAACACGTCAATAAGGGCGTTGACCTTCTCTCGGACATCTTCGTCAACTCAATCTTTCCCGAGGACGAGCTCGAGAAAGAGAAGAAGATAATCAAGGAAGAGATAAAAATGGTCGAAGACACTCCTGACGATTACATCCATGACCTGTTCAGCCTTACTGTATGGGGGCAGGAGGGGATCGGCCAGCCGATTCTGGGCAGAAGGGAGACCGTCGCGTCTTTTACCAGGGACCATGTGATGTCGCACATCAGAAAATATTACGGGACCAAGGATATCGTTATATCCTGCGCAGGGAATTTCCAGCATGAAGAGATGATATCGATCCTGAACAGGCGCTTCGGGGGCCTTAGACACGGCTCAACGCCGAAGAAGGGGATTGCCCCTGATTTTCACAGCAGCGTCAAGGTCCATTCCAAGGAAATGTCAGAGGCGCATATCTGTATAGGTGTGCCGGGTATATCTCAGGTCAGTGAAGAACGCTACGCCTTTTTTGTGCTGAATACGATACTTGGCGCAGGGGTGAGTTCGCGGCTGTTCCAGGAGATAAGGGAGAAGAGGGGATTGGCATATTCGGTGTATTCTTTCACGTCCTCTTATATAGATGCCGGTTTGTGGGCTGTATATGCAGGTGTATCTAAAAAGAGGATAAGGGAGGTCGCCGAACTCATTATAGCCGAAATGCGTGACTTCAGCCGCACTCTTACGGAGGCAGAGCTGCAGCGGGCCAAGAATCACCTTAAGGGGAACCTTATCCTTGGACTCGAGTCGACAAACAGCCGCATGAATAACCTTGCAAGGCAGGAAATCTATTTTGGCAGGTATATCTCTCCCGCCGAGGTCCTGAAGTCTGTTGACATGGTCAACATGAAACAGATCAGGGAACTCTCAGAGAGGTTAATAAGCGGAGACATGTTCGCGATTACGGCGCTTGGGCCGCTCGATAAGGGTATTCTCGAAGGCATAATGTGACCGTTCACGATTAAATCCTCGCCGTTTCCCGATAGTATATTCGTAGGGAAATGCAAATATGATGAAGTAGAATTATTCTAATTTCAGCCTCCCGTCTTTCAAACTGTTGCCGCAATAGAGAGCTTCAGACATTGACAAAGTATATATTTGCG
>JBAIXS010000048.1:0-7563 GCA_037916395.1 Candidatus Sulfobium mesophilum | reverse complement strand
AGTCAAATGAATACGATACCCTCGGCGGCTATCTGCTGACAGGATTTCAGAGACTCCCTTCGGTAGGTGACAGCCTGAACACTGATTCGCGCAAGTTTACGATAGTGAGCATGAAAGGCCGCCGTATTCTTAAGGTGCGCGCGGATTCCAAACCGGAGGCGTGACATCAAATCGCGTTGTCGCCTTACACGGCCCGTCCAGTCCACATTGAATTTTATGCAAAAAAAGAGAAAACTAAGGCGGGATATGGTATTTGAGCGGTTTCTTTTGCCGACCTGCCTGCCGGCAGGCAAGGAATTAGCGAAAATACTATAACCCCGCCTTCTCGTTCCACAGTTCATGAATAATGTGCCGCCTCATACCCTCTTATGCGCCATCTCTTTGAACCCGATGCGCAGCTCAGTGCCATTTGTTCTATCCAGTTCGACTGTCCCTCTAAGCTGATGTTCTACGAGACTTGTTACAAGCTGGAGCCCCAGTGAGTCGGCCTGTTGTATGTCCAGGTCGGCAGATATCCCTATCCCGTTATCGCGCACAGTCAGTAAGTACTGGGCATCGCCGCTGACAGACGTCCTCTTGAATGAAATATCGATTTCCCCCTGTCTGCCCTTGGGGAATGCATGTTTCAAAGAGTTCGAAATTAACTCGTTCAAAATCAGTCCGAGTGGAATGGCCATATCAATATCGAGCGAGATATTTTCTATTTGCAATTTCAGTGAAATCAGGTCTGTGGGGATGCGGTAAGTGTTAAACAAAGCTTTAATAAGGCTGTCGATATAGTCATCCAGATTTATACGGTCAAGATTAGCCGACCTATACAGTTTTTCGTGTGCAATGGACATTGAACGTATCCTGTCCTGGCTGTCGTGGACCAACTCACGGTATTTCTGTTCGCCCACCTTTTCGGACTGAAGGCTCAACAAGCTCGCAATAACCTGCATGTTGTTCTTTACACGGTGATGAACCTCCCTGAGAAGCGTCTCCTTCTCATGGAGTGAGCTCAGGATCAACCCCTCAATAATCTTTCTTTCAAGACCCACTGCGATCTGGTCGGAGATTGAGTCAAGCGCATTCACAACTGTTTCATCCAATATCTTTTGGGAGAATATTTCCATCACTCCAATAAGCCGCGATTCTACGACCAGCGGATACCCGGCATAGAATCGCACCTCATTCACTTTCAGCCATTCGATATGCTTGAGCCGTTCATCGTTAGCAGCGTCAGCCGTAGTGATAACCTGCTTGTTCCGTGCAATCAGCACTGCGCCCGTCTTTTCCGGAGAAAGCGGCTTTTCAGGACATACAGAAAACATCAGCGGTCCCGTGCAGGCATGCTGGCTGAGTTCCTTCGTGTCTTTATCGTATCTCCATAAAATAACGAGCGCCGCTCCGGTATAGGAATTCAGCACTTCCGAACACCGCTTCATCATCTCGGGGAAGCCCTCGCTCCCCGTGAAGACAATCCCCATGTCTGCGCTGAGTTGAGCGGCATGCATACGCTTCAGCAGCATCTCTTCTCTCTCATTTATTGCATTGCTCATCCTGTTGAACTCCTCTGCAAGCCTTCCAACCTCGTCCTGTGCGTGGACTGATACCTCGGGATATTTGCCGTTGCGGAGGCTTTTGACCGCCCCCGAAAGGGCAGCGAGCGGACGGGTGGCAAGAGAGAACAGCCGGTACACTACAAAACTGATTCCGAGAGTAAACATGACCGCTATGATTACTCCCCTGGCAATTATCCTTCCCTTGGCTGTTGTCATAGCGGATTTTGAAAACGCTATTCTGACCCATCCAACAAGCTCTCTTGATACGTCCTTTACATCCTGCTCTACGAACATCCCGATGTCTTCTTTTGTTTTTTCCTGGAAAACAGGAGCATAGATATCAAAATAGTCCGGCTCCTCGAATATCGCCATCCGGGGACTACTGGCCGGCTGTGGATGTATCTTGCACGGGAAATCGGTTGTTTCCGTCACGCACTGCATCTGGGCATTATAAAAAGAGACAAATGACACTTCAGATACTCTCTTAAGCCTCTTTGCGGCGTCCTGAATAAGGGCTGAATTCCCTGATATCAGGGGCAGCACCGCTATCTGTGACGCAAGTTCGGCAACAACTTTAGAGCGCTCGATTATATCGTCCCTCATAATCGCCTGTTCCGTCCTCACTGCATCGACTGTGTACACGATTGATGCAAGGACCAGCCCAGGTATCGCCACAGAAATTGCCTTCCTCCTGAAACTCGTCAGATATCTTGAGGCAAAACCCATTGCCAGGCGCCTGATCCCCTGCAGAAAGGCAGTTATTAATTTCATGGATAAACCCTCTCGGCCACCCTCAAGAGTTCCGGCTCGACCCTGATACCCATGGACTCAGCGGTCTGTCTGTTGAAATATATCTTATATTTTTCGGGAGGAAACTGGGCGACGCCCACTGCCGTTTTATTGACGAGAACCCGGTTCATCAGGTTGCCTAACTGTCTTCCCATGTCATCGACGTCAAAAACAACTGACATCAGGGAGCCGTCCTTCACATGTTTCTCCGAGATGCCGATGAGCGGAACCTTTTCGGTAAAAGAAAAAAGAAACGCCTTCTGAAGAGACAAAGGTGTGATTAAGTCCTTTTCCGGCACAAGCAGGAGGGCGTCAATCGACTTGTCGAGCCTTTTGATGCTTTCGGCGAATTCAAAAGGGTTTCCGGCGTACTGTATTGCCAGCTGTGAAGAAGCCGCAGCAGCCAAAATAGGCCTCTGGCCTCCGCGTTCGTAAATCAGCCCCACCTTCTCTATGCGCGGGAAATACCTTCCTATGAGGGAAAGATATCTTTCGACGGGAGTCGCCATATAAACGCCCGTGATATTCTGCCTCTTCGTCTCAGGTGGATTAATGATGAGACCGTAAATGACCGGAACCGATTCCGGAAGCGACAAAGAGAGAGTTACCGCTTCCGCGCCGAGGGCGACAACCGCCCTCGCCCTCTCATGAGCGACGGCAGCGGCAGGATTGTTCCTGACCTCTCCGGGCGACTTCACGACGATGCTGCCGGAAGAGGATTTCCTTAGGCTGCCGACCACGTCTGATACAGGCTTCAGCCCGATATCGGCAATAATCAGCACATCGGCGGCGCCGGAAGGAGAAGAAAACGCCACCAGTACGAAGCAGACCACCAGTAAATACAGATATTTCAGAAATGATCCTTGTTTGTCCGTTCCCCCACTCAAGGTTGTTCTTTATCCTCACTGATATACTTACACCAGTGCAGTTGAAAGTCAATAAAATAAGGGCTGATGAAGAGAAGCCACACGGAATTATGAATACCTCAAAAATATAGTTATCCCACTCCCTGAATTTCTGGATTGACAACTGCCCTTTTGAAGTGATAATCTTTGCCAAGCAATTCAGAGAGGGGCCGATGAGAAAACTGATTTGTCTCTCGCATGTTATTTTCTTTCTTCTATTTTTTGCCTTATCAGGCTCTGCCTCACCTGTCAACGAAGATAATCAATTGCTCGCGCTCGACAGTTCCAGAGAAACAGTGAACGAACTTCTCCTGTTCTGGGACGAAAAGGACCTATATGTCCAGACCGCCACGAGATATCAGAAACCTATTTCCCAGGTCGCAGAGAATATAACCGTCGTCACCGCAAAAGAGATCGAAGACATGAATGCCCATACGGTCTCGGAGGTACTGAATAGAGTTACGGGGGTCTTTGTAGATTTCCAGGGACAGAACTTTGGCGGCCCCGCCTTGCTCCATATCCAGGGGTCTTCGGAGAGGCATGTCCTTGTGATGATAGACGGCGTGAGATGGAATTTCCTGAACAGCGGGTCTGCTGAGACAAACACTATTCCTGTGCAGATTATCGACAGGATCGAGATCATAAAAGGCCCTGCTTCTTCAGCATGGGGGTCTTCCCTCGGGGGTGTCATAAACATCATCACAAAAGAACCGGGAGATAACAAGATTCCCTCTGGGACCCTTAGCGGCTCATACGGCGAGGCGAACTCACAGGATTACAGGGGCGAGGTCTCTGGGAAAGCCGGGCCTCTCGGGTATTATCTTTTTGCCGGGTATCAGGATTCAAACGGCCTAAGTGACAACAGATTCTTTCGCAATTACAGCGTCTATTCTAAGTTCAGGCTGCCAGTTTCAGAGGACGTCAAGCTCGGTTTTACCTTTGGCTACAGCGAGCCCAGGATTGGCTTTGGGGATATTCCCAGCGCCGATATTACAAGCCACGGCAAGACACGCACACTTTTTGGGACCCTGTCCCTCAGTGCCCTGCTGAGCAGGGAGCTGACCTTTGATCTGTCTATTTATGAATTTAATCAGAAATTCGGTCAGTTCAATGACGTGCTTAGCACCGGCGATCTCTTTGAGGATCTGACCTTTACAGAGACTACAACAAGCGGGACCGCGAAGCTTGTCTGGAAGCATGACATTCACACCGTAGTTCTGGGCACGGATATCAGCCACGGCAGTCTCGATCAGACTCTTACCCTGGGCCCCTTCCTTCAGTCCTTTGGACTACCCGCCTCAATGACAGGCAGTCCGGATGAAAACAGGTGGGCTGTCTTCATAAACGACACGATCACACTCGGAAAATTCTCCATTACTCCCGGGGTGAGATACGACCACAACAGCGTCTCGGGCTCCCTGGCGAGCCCCAGCCTCGGCTTGACGTATAAGCCGGCAGAGCGCACGATCCTCAGGGCATCGGTAGCAAGGGGCTTCAACTCGCCTCCTCTGGCCTTCACTTCATTGGGCGGTCTGTTTTTCGACCCCAACCCCGGCCTCGGGCCCGAGAAGGTCTGGTCCTATCAGGCAGGCATTGAATCGGGCCTTACTGACTATCTCTGGATTAAGGGCACCCTTTTTTATCATGATGTTACAGACGCCATAGTTACTGTTGCGGGTGCGGACAGGAACCCCCCGTCGGACAACAGCACTGTTGTGAATGATGGGAGTCTCAAACGCAAAGGGTTCGAGCTTGAGGCCGAGACAGCGCCCTTATATAATCTTTCCCTTAAGGCAGGTTTTTCCCTTGTCAAAAGCGACACCTCCATCGACGGCACCATCGGAAATTCAACCTTCTATCAGTATAACGTCTCCTTAAAATACGACGACAGAAAATCCTTCATGGCGCAGCTTTTCGGCCACTATGTCTGGTGGAATTTATCCGGGGATGACAACGCAAAATACAACGGGTTTATTTTCGATCTCGACCTGAAGAAGAAGATATATTCCACCGATAAAACGATCACTGAAGTCTTCATGACCGCACATAACATCTTCAACGGCTCTCAGTATACCTTAGGAGATTTCAAAAACCCGCGAAGATGGGTCGAGGCAGGGCTGAGGTTTAAGTTTTAGATCTTACAATTCCGTGAAACAGACCCCTATCGCCCTATATTTAAAGAAAAATTCCCAGCAGATTGGAATCCAGTAATGCTGTATAGCAATTTCGTAGCTTCTTGCTTATCAATTTATAAGAATAATTCATCACCTTTCATTCGATCGAAGATAATTCCCTTCAGCAAAAAGATAAAGACATCCTCACAAAACTCGGCATTATGAGGAACAATTCAAAATTATTAAAAGTCTCATAATAGTCTATACTTGCTTGGACGGTCTTTGTCTGTCATGCCGGACTTGATCCGGCATCCAGCGATTCTTTTAAAGACCAATACATGGATTCCGGCTCAACACACTGCCGGAATGATAACATGAAAAAGTGCACCTCCGTTAGAGGGCGGTAGTATTAAACTATCCCCTACGATCTCAAGGATCTTATAAGGAGGTGCACAAATGAAGTATATGGGAATTGATTATCACAAGCAACACTTTATTGCGACGACGATGGATGAAAGAGGCACGGTGGTGGGTAAGGAGAAGGTATCGACGGATAGGGATTCTATACGAGGTTACTTTAAGAAAGCAGGATCGGCAGGAAAAGTGAAAGCTGTTATGGAGGCATGCTACGGTTGGGAGTATTTTTACGACGAGGTTGAAGGTTTGGTAGATGACCTCATACTGGCTCATCCGTTGAAGACCAGGCTGATAGCGGAGGCGAGGATCAAGACGGATTCAATAGATTCCGAGACGCTGGCACATCTGCTGAGGGCGGATCTTATCCCGCAGGCATATGCCCCATCGGCTGAAACAAGAGACCAAAAGAACCTTCTTAGGTATCGCTCATCGCTAACCGCAATAAAAGTGAGAATTAAGAACATAATACACTCGGTTTTAGCGAGAAACCACATTGATGACAAGAGTTTTAAGGAGTTGAGCGATAAATTTGGAAAGAAGGGACTTGCCTATATGAGGTCAATGACCCTCCGGGGCAACGATACGGAGATATTGAACCGGTATCTTGACCTGCTGGGAGAAACGCAATCTAAGATAAACGCTGCAGAAGCAAAAATACGTGCAGTCTGTAAGCAAGACGAGATATGCAGACTTCTCAGGGGTATTCCTGGGATCGGGGACATCCTTGCAGTGACTATTCGCTACGAAATAGACGATATCTCACGATTTATCTCACCAAGTAAGTTATGTTCATATGCCGGCCTTGTGCCGTCGACCTATTCAAGCGGCAACCGCAGCTTTCAGGGGCGAATCACAAAGCAAGGCGATAAATGGCTCAGATGGGCAATGATCGAAGCCGCCCAGAGGGCTCCGATCTCTGATATGTGGTTGAGGGAGTTTTATAACAGGGTAAGTAGAAAAGGTAGACATATTGCCAGAGTAGCCGTGGCACGAAGACTCTTGGAAATCATTTACCGAATATGGACTGAGCAGAAGCCATATTATAAAAAACCTGTAACGGTCGCCCTGTAGGTCGTCTAGCCATAAAGGGCTCTTGGAATGATTAGGGGACCGTTTACCGAAAGTTAATGTGCGCATCAAGGCGCGAATAGATGACTGGTTAATGGACCACAGGTAAAAACAGGTTATAGTGCGCTATGGCTTGAACAGAGAAAATCGATCCTAACGCAAATAAGAAGACCGAATTCTGAAGGAAACATGAAAATGTCTTCCGGAAGCTCCGAGACTGGTGCAAAGTCTCTACGCCTCCTCCAGACAAAACTAAGGAGTGTGCACTTTACACTTGAAAAGCTTTTTCATAGATGACGATAAGAGACCCCGTAGGTGAATGATCCTATTTTGAGATAGGTTCTAATCAGCAAAGGCAAGTGGCCGAATGGGCAAGCGATTTGATGTTATGTCATTACTCGGCATTATAGTTTGAAGTCCGGCTCCTTTGTCTAAAAGCTCTCTGCAGAGGCGAAGTCTGCTGCGCAGGTTGCGTAGTTCTGCTCTGCGCCGGCGCAGCTGCCGTAGGCCGCTGCTGAAGCGCCTGGTGCAAAATCCCTGCAGCCGGAGTGGGCGTAGGCGCATGTTGTTGTCCGGGCGCCCCTTGAGCTCCGGGAGCGGCAGCGACAGCTGGCATTACTGACTCCCTGGTTTTGGATTTTGAGGGATCGTCCAGATGAACATCAATCTTTTCATCTCCCCTTACCATGACGACCTTATCGGGCTGAACTTCCTTCAGTACGAAAC